>NZ_JAHBDP010000137.1:0-19179 GCF_019956495.1 Pseudomonas sp. BF-B-26
ATTTCTTGACGACCATAGAGCATTGGAACCACCTGATCCCATCCCGAACTCAGCAGTGAAACGATGCATCGCCGATGGTAGTGTGGGGTTTCCCCATGTGAGAGTAGGTCATCGTCAAGATTAAATTTCGAAACCCCTATCTGCGTATGCAGGTAGGGGTTTTGTTTTGCCCGCAGGAAAGTTCGTACAGCAATACCGGACGGCTCCCGGCTGTCACAGTCTCCCGACAATGCTAAGGTTCGGCCCTAGCTTTTGTATTTTTCCAAGGAAGCCTTTATGCCGGACGCGACGTCCCTCAGTGCTGGTTTTATGGTGGTTCACGGCAACCGCCTGGACGAGTTGCGTAGCCTGGTGGTCAGCTGGATGCGGCGTTACCCGCTGGCTCCTTTGGAAAATGAAATTGCCCTGGTACAGAGCAACGGCATCGCCCAATGGCTGAAGCTGGCACTGGCGGAAGACCCTGAAGACGAGGACATGGGTGGCTGCGGAATCGCAGCAGCCATCGACGTGCAGTTACCGGGTAGCTTCATGTGGCAGCTCTATCGCATGGTGCTTGGCCGTGACGAAATCCCGGTCAAATCCCTGCTCGATAAAGCTCCTTTGACCTGGCGCCTGATGCGTCTGCTTCCGCAGTTGATCAATCAACCGCACTTCGAACCGCTGCAACGTTTCCTTACCCATGACACCGATTTACGCAAACGCTATCAGTTGGCTGAGCGGCTGGCGGATTTGTTTGACCAATACCAGGTGTATCGTGCCGACTGGCTTGAAGACTGGGCCGAAGGTCGCCATCAATTACGAAATGGTAGAGGCGAAACCAAACCTCTGACCCCGGCTAACTGTTGGCAGGCAGAGTTGTGGCGTGCGCTGTTGCTGGATGTGGGTGAACAAGGCATGGCGCAAAGCCGAGCCGGCGTCCATCAACGGTTTATCGAGCGCATCAACAGCCTCGACGTAGCCCCCAGCGGATTGCCTTCACGGGTGATCGTTTTCGGGATTTCTTCACTGCCCGCTCAAGCCCTGGAAGCACTGGCGGGGCTGGCCCGGTTCAGCCAGGTTCTGCTCTGCGTACACAACCCGTGTCGTCACCATTGGGCAGACATCGTCGCCGATAAAGACCTGTTGCGGCATCAATACAAGCGTCAGGCTCGCAAGAGCGGAATGCCGGTTGCGCTCGACCCGCAAACCCTTCACCAGCATGCCCATCCACTATTGGCGGCGTGGGGCAAGCAGGGGCGGGACTATATCAATCTGCTCGACAGCTACGACGATCCCAACAGCTATCGCTCGGCATTCCGCGATGGCCGTATCGACCTGTTCAGCGATAGCCAGCCACAGAACATGCTCAATCAATTGCAGGACGACATTCTTGAGTTGCGTCCCTTGAACGAGACTCGCGAGCGCTGGCCAGCTGTCGATCCGGCGAAGGACGAGTCGATCCGTTTTCACATTGCCCATAGCGCCCAGCGCGAAGTGGAGATCCTCCACGACCAGTTGCTTGCACGCTTCAGTGCTGATCCGGAATTAAGGCCTCGCGATGTGATCGTGATGGTCCCGGACATCGACAGTTACGCACCGCATATTCGTGCGGTATTTGCTCAGCTTGAACGCCACGACCCGCGTTTCATCCCCTTCACGCTCGCAGATCAAGGCCAACGCGGCCGTGATCCGCTACTGATTGCTATCGAGCATCTGCTCAAACTGCCCGACAGCCGTTTCCCCGTGAGCGAGATCCTCGATCTGCTGGATGTTCCTGCGCTGCGCGCTCGCTTCGGTGTAGAGGAACGCGATCTGCCGACCCTGCACCGTTGGATCGAAGGCGCAGGCATCCGTTGGGGCATGAATGCCGAGCAGCGCGCGGGTCTCGGTCTGCCGCAGGAGCTGGAACAAAACAGTTGGCGTTTCGGTCTGCGACGGATGCTGCTCGGTTATGCCGTGGGCAGTGCCAGTGCCTGCGAGGGTATCGAACCCTACGACGAGATCGGTGGTCTGGATGCCGCGCTCATTGGGCCTTTGGTCGCGCTGCTGGACGCATTGGAGATTGCCCACCAGGAGCTCTCTCTACCCGCAGCTCCCAAGCAATGGGGCTTTCGATTGCATGCACTGGTTCAATTGTTTTTCCTGGCCAGTAACGAGCATGACGACTACGTGTTGGCCCAACTCGAAGAGCTGCGTGAAACCTGGCTTGAGACCTGCGAGTCAGTTGGTTTGCATGATGAACTGCCGTTGACCGTGGTCCGTGAAGCCTGGCTCGCCGGTCTTGATCAGGGCCGCCTGTCCCAGCGTTTTCTGGCCGGTGCGGTTAACTTCTGCACTTTGATGCCCATGCGAGCGATCCCGTTCAAACTGGTCTGTCTGCTGGGCATGAATGACGGGGACTACCCGCGTGCACAACCGCCACTTGACTTCGATCTCATGGGCAGTGATTACCGCCCTGGCGACCGCTCCCGACGCGAAGATGACCGCTACCTGTTGTTGGAAGCTCTGTTATCGGCACGTGACCAACTCTATATCAGTTGGGTCGGTCGTAGCATTCGCGATAACAGTGAACGCCCTGCGTCGGTACTGATTGGTCAATTGCGCGATCATCTGGCCAGCGGTTGGCGACTGCATGATGTCGACGAAGATCTGCTTGAGGCCATCACTCAGGAACATCCACTGCAACCGTTCAGCGCCCGCTACTTCCATGAAGGCGATGACTTGTTCAGCTACGCGAATGAATGGCAGGTGCTGCATCAAACCAGTGAGCCGTCGACTGATATCGAAGTCCTTGATCCCTACATTCAGGAAGAGCCGCTGAGTCTCGGTCAACTGCAGGACTTCCTGCGTAATCCTGTACGACATTTCTTCAGTCAACGACTGAAGGTGTACTTCGAAGCGGCTGAAGTGCCCTTGGCTGATGAAGAGCCATTTGTACTCGACGCGTTGCAACGTTACAGCCTCAGCGACAGCTTGCTCGAAGCAGCTCTGAGGCATCTGGATAGCACCGACCAGGTACTGGAAGCACAGGCAAAACGTCTGCAAAACAGTGGGCTTCTGCCCATGGCTGGATTTGGCGAATGCCTTCAGCGAGAGTTGATCGAACCGTTGCCTGATCTGTTGCAGCGTTACCAACAGCTTTTGGCGTTGTGGCCAACTCCGCTCACCAACGCTCTGCCAGTGAGTCTGGAGTTGCTGGGTCTGCGCCTGGAAGGTTGGCTCAGCGGCCTGCATCAACGTGCGGATGGTGGTTTGCTATCAGTCACGACAATCCCCAACAGCATCGGCTCAATCAAGTCTCGCAAATGGCATCGGCTGACACGGCCATGGGTCAATCATCTGGTTGCCTGCGCCAGTGGTATGGCGATGACCACCGCGTTGGTGGCCAGCGACGACAGTCTGCTGCTCGGTCCGATGCCGGAGGATGCCGCCTTGCGGATTCTGGGCGACCTGTTAATGGCTTGGCAAACGGGCATGCGTCAACCACTGCCGATTGCGGTGAAGACCGGCTTCGCATGGCTGGGTCAAACTGATCCGGTCAAAGCCCAGGCCGCAGCCCGCAAGGCCTATGAAGGCGATGGCCTGACCACCGACGGCGAGCGTCGCGAAAGTCCGGCACTCGCCCGGCAGTTTGCCGACTTCGACTCGCTTGCCGCAGACGAAACCTTCCCGGATTGGTGCAACGCGTTGTACCGGCCGTTGCTTGAAGCGCCTTGGCGTTCATTGAACAGCGAGGAGGCGCGCACATGACCACAAAACCTCTGGCTTTGGCATTTCCCCTGCGCGGCAGCCAATTGATCGAAGCGAGCGCCGGGACCGGCAAGACCTTCACCATTTCCGCGCTTTATCTGCGTCTGGTCCTTGGCCACGGCGCAGAGTCGAGCGGCTTCGGACGTGAACTGTTGCCGCCGCAAATCCTGGTTGTGACGTTCACCGATGCGGCGACCAAAGAATTGCGCGAACGTATCCGCACGCGTCTCGCTGAAGCTGCACGGTTTTTCCGTGATGAAACACCGGCGCCCGATAGCCTTATCGCGGAGCTTCGTGAGGAGTACCTTCCCGAGCAGTGGTCCGGCTGCGCGAACCGTCTGGACATCGCCGCGCAGTGGATGGACGAGGCGGCAGTTTCGACCATCCACAGTTGGTGCCAGCGCATGTTGCGCGAGCACGCGTTCGACAGTGGCAGTCTGTTTACCCAGACCCTGGAAACCGATCACAGCGATTTGCTGGGCGAAGTCTTGCGCGATTACTGGCGCCTGTTTTGTTACCCGATGCAAGGTGATGCGCTGAACTGGGTGCGTGGGAATTGGGGCGGTCCGGCAGCCTTGCTGCCGCGAGTACGTGGTTTGTTCGCCAGTGAGCGAGACAGTGTTGAAGGTAAAGAACCTGCCGAGCTGATCACGGCGTGTCTGCAAGAGCGACGGGCAGCCTTGCTTGAACTCAAGATGCCTTGGCGCCAGTGGGCGGACGAACTGCTTGCCATTTGTCACCAGGGTGTCGCGAGCAAGAGCGTCGACGGTCGCAAGATGCAGGCGCGCTATTTCGAACCCTGGTTCGAAAAGATCAGGGCCTGGGCTGAAGACGAATCCCTTGAGCAACTGGATATCGGCACCGGATTCACGCGCCTGACTCCCGAGGGTATGGCCGAAGCCTGGAAGGGTGAAGTACCCGGTCATCCCGGGCTGGACGCCATGCCCGGCCTCAAGGCCAGTCTCGATGGATTGCCGACGCCTGATGCCGCCGTGCTGCAGCACGCCGCCCAGTGGGTCGGTACACGGTTCGAGGAAGAAAAGCGTCGCCGTGCGGAGATGGGCTTCGATGACATGCTGCTACGCCTCGATGCAGCGTTGCAATCCGATGGCGGTGAGCGGCTGGCGACCCTGATTCGCGAGCAGTTCCCGGTCGCGCTGATCGATGAGTTCCAGGACACCGACCCGGTGCAGTACCGGATCTTCGAGAGCATCTATCGCATCGAAGACAACAATCCCGAATGCGGTCTGTTCCTGATCGGCGACCCCAAGCAAGCGATCTACGCATTCCGCGGTGCCGACATCTACACCTACCTGCGCGCCCGCCAGGCCACCACTGGACGACTGCATACCCTGGGTACGAATTTCCGTTCCAGCCATGGCATGGTCAGAGCGGTAAACCATGTGTTCGAGCGCGCCGAGTCTCGCGAAACCGGCCGGGGCGCGTTCCTGTTTCGTGAAAAGAGCGGCGAGAACCCGGTACCGTTCCTGCCCGTCGAATCCCAAGGGCGCAAAGAAGTTCTGCACATCGACGGCCAGGTCGTGCCCGCCCTGAACATCTGGCACCTGTCCGCCGAGCAGCCGCTGTCCGGCGCGGTGTACCGACAACAACTCGCCGCCGCCTGCGCCAGTGAAATCACCACTTTGCTTAACGGTGGGCAACAAGGTCGCGCGGGTTTCATACAGGACGGCAAGGACTTCAGAGGTCTGTTGCCAGCGGATATCGCGATCCTGGTCCGCGACGGTAAAGAGGCCCAGGCTGTGCGCGGCGAACTCTCCGCCCGTGGCGTGCGCAGCGTCTATCTGTCGGATAAGGATTCAGTGTTCGCCGCCCAAGAGGCCCACGACGTACTGACCTGGCTCAAGGCCTGTGCCGAGCCGGATGTCGAGCGTCCACTG
Source organism: Pseudomonas sp. BF-B-26 (assembly GCF_019956495.1). Classification (NCBI taxonomy): domain Bacteria; kingdom Pseudomonadati; phylum Pseudomonadota; class Gammaproteobacteria; order Pseudomonadales; family Pseudomonadaceae; genus Pseudomonas; species Pseudomonas sp. BF-B-26. The sequence continues at coordinate 5,628 of NZ_JAHBDP010000137.1, forward strand.
CGGGCCGCGTTGGCCTGCATCACGCTGAACCTGTCGCTGGCTGAACTGGAGCGGCTGAATCAGGACGAACTGGCCTGGGAAGCTCGGGTCATGCAGTTCCGCCATTATCGCGAGCTCTGGCGCAAGCAGGGCGTGTTGCCCATGCTGCGGCGATTGCTGCATGACTTCCAGCTGCCTCAGACATTGATCACGCGCAGTGACGGCGAGCGGGTGCTGACCAATTTGCTGCACTTGTCCGAATTGCTGCAACAAGCGGCCGCCGAACTCGATGGTGAGCAAGCGCTGATCCGTCATTTATCCGAGCATCTGGCGTTGTCCGGTCAGGCCGGCGAAGAGCAGATCCTGCGTCTTGAGAGCGACGAACAACTGGTCAAGGTCGTGACCATTCACAAGTCCAAGGGGCTTGAGTATCCCTTGGTGTTCCTGCCGTTCATTTGCTCGGCGAAACCGGTGGATGGCAGCCGTCTGCCGCTGCATTACCACGACGCCACGGGCAAGGCCCAAGTGACCTTGAGGCCGACTGCCGAGTTGATTGTTCAGGCGGATGATGAGCGTCTTGCGGAGGATCTGCGTTTGCTTTACGTGGCCCTGACCCGGGCGCAACACGCCTGCTGGCTCGGAGTGACGGATCTCAAGCGCGGCAATAACAACAGCTCGGTGCTGCACCTGTCAGCATTGGGCTATCTGCTGGGCGGCGGAGCGCCATTGGCTGAGTCGGCAGGCTTGAAGCGTTGGCTGGAAGACCTGCAGCAGGACTGTCCTGCGCTGAGCTACGGTGAAATGCCTGAAGCGACAGTCGAGCACTACCATCCACCACGCAACGATGCGACGTTACTGGCTCCGCTGATACCCAAGCGCAAGGCCAGCGAAAACTGGTGGATTGCCTCCTACAGTGCCCTGCGCATTGGCGATAGCATGAGCGTGGGCACTGATGAAGCGCCGGAGAGCCCGCAAGCGCAAAAGCTCTTCGACGATGAACGCCTCGATCCTCAGGCACCACGCGAAGTGGTGGCCGGCGGCGCTGACATCCATCGATTCCCTCGTGGCCCGAACCCCGGCACCTTTCTCCATGGTTTGCTCGAGTGGGCCGGTGACGAAGGTTTCACTGCCACCCCGCGAGCGGTGGAAGACGCCATTGCCCGTCGTTGCAATCGACGTGGCTGGGAAGGCTGGATAACCGCCCTGAGCGACTGGCTGCAGCACCTGCTTGCGTCCCCGCTGCATATCGGCGGCGGGCAGGCTCCCGTGGTATTCGAGCAATTGACCCAGTACCGGGTCGAGATGGAATTCTGGTTCGCCAGTCATAAAGTCGATGTGCTCAAACTCGATGAACTGGTGCGCCAATACACCCACAACGGTGTGGCCCGGGTGGCTGCCGAGCCGGTGTTGCTCAATGGCATGTTCAAGGGCTTCATCGACCTGACGTTCGAGCACGACGGCCGCTACTACGTCGCCGACTACAAATCCAACTGGCTGGGCGTCGATGACGCGGCCTATACCGAGCAGGCCATGGAGCAGTCGATTCTCGACAACCGTTACGACCTGCAATATGTGCTGTACCTGTTGGCCCTGCATCGCCAGCTCAAGGCGCGACTGGTCGATTACGATTACGACCGGCATGTTGGCGGTGCGTTGTACCTGTTCCTGCGTGGTACGCGTGCGCCCAGCCAAGGCGTGTATTTTGCCCGTCCCCCAAGAGAGCTGATCGAGCGTCTGGACCGGCTGTTCCAGGGCAAGCCAGAACCCAAGGCCGAACCCGCCTGGGAACAGGGAGTTTTGCTATGAGTCGCACCTTCGCTGATTTGCTGCCCACTTCGTTGACAGCCGAAAGCCTGGCGGATCTGGCGCCGTTGAGTCGCGCCGATGACTTGCTGCTATTGCTGACGCGCTGGGTTGAGCGTGGCTGGCTGCGAGCGTTGGATAAAGCCTTCGTTGCCTTTCTTCACGAGCTCGCTCCCGGCGATGATCCACTGGTGCTGCTGGCCGCTGCGTTGGCCAGTCATCAACTGGGCCACGGTCATGTGTGCCTGGATCTGTTCGAGACGCTTAAGGAACCGGACTTCGCCCTGTCGCTGCCACCGGAAGGTGATGTGCAAAGTGGCGCAATGTTGTTGCCGTCGCAATTGCTTGAGGCGCTGGACGGTGCCCATTGGTGCAAGGTCCTGGCCTCCAGCAGTCTGGTCGCTTTGGCGGTCGACGGTCGTGAGGCGGCGCAACATCGGCCATTGGTGTTATCGGGCAAACGCCTGTACTTGCGTCGCTACTGGGCTTACGAACGGCGTATCGACACCTCGCTGCGTCAACGCCTGGTCGAACACGAAACCACGCCGGATGATCTGTCCCAACGCCTCACCCGTTTGTTCGGCCCAGCCCAGCCTGGCGAAGTGATTGACTGGCAGAAACTCGCCTGCGCCCTCGCCACCCGCAGCGCATTCAGCATCGTTACCGGTGGCCCGGGGACCGGCAAGACGACGACGGTCGTGCGTTTGCTGGCGTTGCTCCAGGCGCCGGCGGTGGAGGCGGGCAAGCCGCTGCGCATCCGTCTCGCGGCACCCACCGGCAAGGCTGCAGCCCGACTGACGGAGTCCATCAGTCAGCAGGTCAGAACCCTGGAAGTCGATGAAGCCGTACGAGTGAAGATCCCTTCAGACGTCACCACCGTGCACCGTCTGCTCGGCAGTCGGCCCGGTACTCGACACTTCCGTCACCACGCCGGTAATCGCTTGCCGCTGGATGTCTTGGTGGTGGACGAAGCCTCGATGATCGATCTGGAAATGATGGCCAATTTGCTCGATGCGTTACCGGCCCATGCCCGTCTGGTGCTGCTCGGTGACAAGGATCAGCTGGCATCGGTGGAGGCCGGCGCGGTGCTGGGTGACCTGTGCCGCGACGCCGAGGCTGGTTGGTACAGCCCACAGACTCGCCTGTGGCTGCAAGAGGTCAGTGGTGAAAGCCTGGATGCCAGCGGTTTGCAGGAAGACACCCAAGGCACTCATCCACTGGCCCAGCAAGTTGTGATGCTGCGTCATTCACGTCGGTTCGGCGAGGGCAGCGGCATCGGCCAACTGGCTCGTTGGGTCAACCAGCAGCAACCCGAGGAAGCCCGCAAGTTGTTGGCAGCGCGAAGCCATGACGACGTGTTTTCCCTGCCACTTAAAGGGGAGCAGGACCGGGCGCTGGAGCGCTTGCTGCTTGAGGGGCATGGCGATGGACCGCAGGGTTATCGGCATTACCTGAGTCTGTTGCGCAGCCTGCGGCCACCGCTCGACAGCACGCTTGATGATCCCTGCTGGACCGATTGGGCTCGCCAGGTCCTGCAAGCCTTCGACACCTTCCAGTTGTTGTGCGCCGTACGAAAAGGGCCGTGGGGCGTTGAAGGTTTGAATCAACGCGTGACCGCCGCGCTGCTCAAGGCCCGGCTGATCGACAGCGACCAGCAGTGGTACGAAGGTCGGCCGGTGCTGATGACCCGCAATGACTATGGCCTGGGTTTGATGAACGGCGACATCGGCATTGCCCTCAAGCTGCCGGAACGCGAGGGGCCAGAGGTTGGGAAGCAGGTGTTGCGTGTGGCGTTCCCGCGAAATGATGGTCAGGGCGGCGTACGTTTTGTACTGCCGAGCCGGCTCAATGATGTGGAAACGGTGTATGCCATGACGGTGCACAAATCCCAGGGCTCGGAATTTGCCCATACGGCGTTGATTTTGCCGGATGCCCTGAACCCTGTGCTCACCAAGGAATTGATCTATACCGGGATTACCCGCGCCAAAAACTGGTTCACCCTGATCGAACCGCGTACCGGCGTGTTCGAAGAGGCGGTGAGGCGCAAGGTCAAACGCTTGAGCGGGTTGATGCTGGAGCTGGATGAAGGTGTTGAATCAAGGGATTGAAAGGGACGGTGCCAGGCGCCGGAAACTGGCTGAAGTGCCGTAGGACGCGGCCTCGCTGGTGTCTGAACGCTGTGCTATCGTTGCGGCATCATTTCGCTACGATCGAAGAGAATCCCTGCATGAAGGTCGCTGTCTGGACGACACAGCGCGTTACCGGGTGCAAACACGTGCTGTTCGCCGGCCTTCTCTATTTGTTCACCGGCGTCGTTTTCGCTCAGTCGCAAACGCCTGTGAGCATGGCCGATCAGCGCGCAAAATCCGTCACGCAGGTGGTACTCGGGATTCTCAGTTATGCCCGTTGGCCTGTTGAGCCAGCACAACTGCGCTTGTGCATCGTGGGCCCCACCGAATACACCGACGATCTGGTCAAAGGCACGACCCAGGCCACCGGTCGTCCCGTCACGGTGCGACGTCTTTTGGCCGACAACCCGTCGATTGCTGGTGAGTGCGATGCGGTGTATATCGGCAAACTGAGCAGTGATGAACGCAGCCGGCTATTCGCTTCGTTGGCAGGGCGCCCGGTGCTGAGCATCAGCGAACGCGACGACCCCTGCACCGTCGGCAGTCTGTTTTGCCTGCGGGTCAGCGATGAGCAAGTGTCCTTTGAAGTCAACCTGGATTCCGTCGCCCGAAGCGGCGTGCGTATTCACCCCAATGTGTTGCAACTGTCCCGCCGCAAGCCGGCGGCGCCATGAGTCTTTTCAAGCCGGATAGCCGCCCAACCTTGCGCTCGGTCATCGGGCGCGGACATTTGATCGTCGCACTCGTGGGTGTGGCCATGGCCAGCATCTCGCTGACGTTGCTCGGCGTACTGGCCTTGCGGGTCTATGCCGACCACAACTTGCACCTGATTGCGCGCTCGATCAATTACACAGTGGAAGCCGCGGTGGTGTTCAACGACAAGTCTGCCGCTAGCGAAGCGTTGGCATTGATTGCGTCCACCGAAGAAGTGGCCGATGCCCAAGTGCTGGACGAACAAGGCACGTTGCTGGCTCGCTGGGAGCGGCCGGAAACGGGCTTGTTCTCGGATCTCGAAATGCAGATTGCCAAGGCGTTGCTGGAAAAACCGATCAGCATGCCAATCGTCCATCAAGGTCAGGCAATCGGCAGCATCCAGCTCACCGGTCACGGGGGCAGCCTGTTGCGTTTTCTACTCAGCGGTCTGGTCGGCATCGTCTTGTGTACGGCCGTCAGTGCCTGGGTGGCGCTCTATCTGGCGCGCCGACAACTTCGCGCAATCACCGGCCCATTGCGCAGCCTGGCGTTCGTGGCTCACGCCGCCCGCAGCGAGCGAGCCTTCGATCAGCGTGTGCCACCCGCCGCCATCGCCGAACTCGACAACCTGGGCAATGACTTCAATGCCTTGCTCGATGAGCTCGAATCCTGGCAAACCCACCTGCAAAGCGAAAACGAAACCCTGGCCCACCAGGCCAGCCATGACAGCCTCACCGGGTTGCCGAATCGGGCGTTTTTCGAAGGCCGGCTGATTCGAGCGCTGCGTAACGCCAATAAGCTCAATGAGCAAGTGGCGGTGCTGTTTCTCGACAGTGACCGGTTCAAGGAGATCAATGATGGTTTCGGTCATGCCGCTGGCGATGCGGTGTTGGTGGCCGTGGCCAATCGGGTTCGTGCGCAACTGCGTGAAGAGGATCTGGTGGCACGCTTGGGCGGTGACGAATTTGCCGTCCTGCTGACGCCGCTGCACAGGATCGAGGACGCCGAGTGGATTGCCGACAAAATCATCGCCAGCATGGAAGTACCGATTCCGTTGCCGGGCAATATCCAGGTGTTGACTTCACTCAGCATCGGCATCGCCGTGTACCCCGACCATGGGACCACACCGGGTGCATTGCTTAACGCCGCCGACGCGGCCATGTACCAAGCCAAGCGCCTTTCCCGAGGCGCACAGCACACGGCAGGGGCGGAGCACCCTGTCGCCGATGTTCAAACCAGGAGCTGATTTTTGTGTTCTCACTGACCCGGCGTTCCCTGCGATTTTTCACGTTCACCTTATTGATGGCCTTGCTGGCATTGAGCGGTTGCCAGACGGCGCCGCAAAAAGGCCTGACCCCGGCGCAGGTCGCTGTGCTCAAGCAGCAAGGTTTCGAATTGACTGACGAGGGCTGGGCCTTTGGCCTGTCCGGCAAAGTGTTGTTTGGCAGTGACGACGACAGCCTCAACCCTGCCAGTACCGACATCGTCGAGCGTATCGGCAAGGCGTTGCTGGGTGTCGGAATAGAGCGAGTGCGGGTCGACGGCCACACCGATACGTCAGGCAAAGAGTCTTACAACGAACAGCTCTCACTGCGCCGCGCAAAAAGCGTCGGCAAGGTGCTGACCGTTGTCGGGATGAAAGAACAAAACATCCAGCTGCGCGGCCTCGGCAGCAGTGAACCGGTTACTTCCAATAACACGCCGGCCGGCCGTACCGAGAACCGCCGGGTGTCGATCGTGGTGAGCGCCGACTAATCGGCGAACAGGGTCTCGCGACTTTCCCCCATTAATAGACCCTGATTCCGCTCAGTCACCTCCCGGATGTAATCCCACAACAGGGTGATCCGCTTGAGCTTGCGCAGGTCTTCGCGGCAGTACATCCAGAACTGTCGAGTGATGTTGATCTCCTTCGGCAACACCGGCAGTAATCGCGGATCCTGGGCCGCCAGGAAGCACGGCAGAATCGCCAGCGACCGCCCTTGCTGTGCGGCCACGAATTGCGCAATCACACTTGTGCTGCGCAGGTTGGCACTGGCGCCGGGCAACACATTCGCCAGGTACAACAGCTCCGAGCTGAACGCCAGATCGTCGACATAGCTGATGAATGAATGCTTGCCCAAGTCTGCCGGGCGGCGGATCGGTGGGTGCTTGTCGAGATAATCCTGAGTCGCGTAGAGCTGTAATTTGTAGTCGCAGAGTTTGCAGCAGACGTATGGACCATGCTCCGGGCGCTCCAGGGCGATGACGATGTCCGCCTCGCGCTTGGACAGGCTGATGAAGTGCGGTAGCGGCAGGATGTCCACGGAGATTGCCGGGTAGGCGTCGACGAAATGGCTCAGCTGCGGGGTGATGAAAAAGCTGCCAAAGCCTTCGGTGCAGCCCATGCGCACATGCCCGGACAACGCAACGCCAGAACCTGAAACCTGCTCACAGGCCATGTGCAGCGTGCTTTCGATCGACTCGGCATAACCGAGCAACCGCTGGCCTTCGGCAGTCAGGACAAAACCGCTGGTCCGGGATTTCTCGAACAGCAACGTGCCCAATGCCGCTTCCAGCGAGCTGATGCGCCGCGACACCGTAGTGTAGTCGACTGCCAGGCGCTTGGCTGCGGTGCTGGCCTTGCGGGTGCGGGCGACTTCAAGGAAAAACTTGAGGTCATCCCAGTTCAACGAGCCTAGAGACGTGATGTTTTTTTGCATGATGGACCGGCTTTTATGTGCGTTCTTATTAGAAGTTTGCACATCTATACTCCAAAAACAGTCCGAGAACCAACTCGCGACACACGTCTCGTCTCAAGGCGAAAGTCTCGCCTTGGCTATACAGATAGCTCTCTAAATAAGAACAACTTCCCGGAGACCCAACATGAACGTATCGCTCACGCCAAACGAAACCACTGTCCAAACGGTAAAGCTGTTGATCGACGGCGAGTGGGTCGAGTCCCAGACCACCGAGTGGCACGACATCGTCAACCCGGCGACCCAACAAGTGCTGGCCAAGGTTCCGTTCGCCACCGCACAGGAAGTCGACGCTGCGATCAGTGCCGCCCATCGCGCCTTCCAGACCTGGAAGCTGACGCCGATCGGCGCGCGGATGCGCATCATGCTCAAGCTCCAGGCGTTGATTCGCGAACACTCCAAGCGCATCGCCGTGGTGCTCAGCAACGAGCAAGGCAAAACCATCGCCGACGCTGAAGGCGATATCTTCCGCGGCCTGGAAGTGGTCGAACACGCCTGCTCCATCGGCAGCCTGCAAATGGGCGAGTTCGCCGAGAACGTTGCGGGCGGCGTCGATACCTACACGCTGCGTCAGCCAATCGGCGTTTGCGCCGGCATCACGCCGTTCAACTTCCCGGCGATGATTCCGCTGTGGATGTTCCCGATGGCCATCGCCTGCGGCAACACCTTTGTGCTCAAGCCGTCTGAACAGGACCCGATGTCGACCATGCTGCTGGTGGAACTGGCGATCGAGGCCGGTGTTCCGGCGGGCGTGCTCAACGTCGTTCATGGCGGTAAAGACGTGGTGGATGCGCTCTGCACCCACAAGGACATCAAGGCTGTTTCCTTCGTCGGTTCGACCGCCGTCGGCACTCACGTCTACGACCTGGCCGGTAAACACGGCAAGCGCGTGCAATCGATGATGGGCGCGAAGAACCACGCCGTTGTGCTGCCGGATGCCAACCGCGAACAAGCGCTCAATGCGCTGGTCGGTGCTGGTTTCGGTGCGGCCGGGCAACGCTGTATGGCCACCTCCGTGGTGGTGCTGGTGGGCGCGGCCAAGCAATGGCTGCCTGACTTGAAGGCGCTGGCGCAGAAACTCAAAGTGAATGCCGGCAGTGAGCCGGGCACTGATGTTGGCCCGGTGATTTCCAAAAAGGCCAAGGCGCGGATTCTGGATCTGATCGAGAGCGGCATCAAGGAAGGCGCCAAGCTGGAACTGGACGGTCGCGATATCACGGTTCCAGGCTTCGAGAAGGGCAACTTTGTCGGCCCGACCCTGTTCTCCGGCGTCACCCCAGAGATGCAGATCTACACCCAGGAAATCTTCGGTCCAGTGCTGGTGGTGCTGGAAGTCGATACCCTCGATGAGGCCATTGCACTGGTCAACGCCAACCCGTTCGGCAACGGCACTGGCCTGTTCACCCAAAGCGGTGCAGCGGCGCGTAAGTTCCAGACTGAAATCGACGTCGGCCAGGTCGGCATCAACATCCCGATTCCGGTGCCGGTCCCGTTCTTCAGCTTCACCGGTTCGCGCGGGTCCAAACTCGGCGACCTCGGTCCGTATGGCAAGCAAGTGGTGCAGTTCTACACTCAGACCAAGACTGTCACCAGTCGCTGGTTCGATGACAACAGCGTCAACGACGGTGTGAACACCACCATTAACTTGCGTTAAGGAGCCGGTCATGAAAATCGCTTTTATCGGTCTGGGCAACATGGGCGCGCCGATGGCGCGCAACCTGATCAAGGCCGGCCATTCGTTGAACCTGGTCGACCTGAACAAAACCGTCCTGGCGGAGCTTGAGCAACTGGGCGGCAGCATCAGCGCTTCGGCGCGTGAAGCGGCTCAAGGCGCAGAACTGGTGATCACCATGCTGCCCGCCGCTGTGCATGTGCGCAGCGTGTGGCTGGGTGAAGACGGCGTGCTGGCGGGTATCGCCAAGGGCGTGCCGGCAGTCGATTGCAGCACCATCGATCCGCAGACGGCGCGTGATGTTGCGGCGGCGGCGGCCAAGCAAGGCGTGGCCATGGCGGATGCGCCGGTGTCGGGCGGTACCGGTGGTGCAGCAGCCGGGACCCTGACGTTTATGGTCGGCGCCACCCCTGAGCTGTTCGCCACCCTGCAACCCGTGCTGGCGCAGATGGGCCGCAACATCGTCCATTGCGGCGAAGTCGGCACCGGGCAAATCGCCAAGATCTGCAACAACCTGCTGCTGGCGATCTCGATGGTCGGTGTCAGCGAAGCGATGGCGCTCGGTGATGCGCTTGGCATCGACACAACGGTGCTGGCCGGGATCATCAACAGTTCCACCGGCCGTTGCTGGAGTTCGGAGATGTACAACCCGTGGCCGGGTATCGTCGAAACGGCGCCGGCCTCGCGCGGTTATACCGGCGGTTTCGGTGCGGAACTGATGCTCAAGGATCTGGGGCTGGCCACGGAAGCGGCACGTCAGGCGCACCAACCGGTGATGCTCGGCGCAGTGGCCCAGCAGTTGTATCAGGCGATGAGCCAGCGTGGGGAAGGTGGCAAGGACTTCTCGGCGATCATCAACAGTTATCGCAAACCGCAATAATCGGGTTGGAAAACTGTGGGAGTGAGCCTGCTCGCGATAGAGGTAGATCAGTTATCGTCGATGTTGAATGTGCTGGCCTCATCGCCAGCAGGCTGGCTCCCACAGGGGCAGCATTGTCCCCATGAATATTTACCGGGAAATCACGTCGGGTGATCTCCCGGTTTTTTTGCATCAGGCAAACACGAAATACTTACGCACGGTTTCAACCACTTCCCACGTGCCTTTCATGCCCGGCTCGATGACGAAAATATCACCGGCGCGCAGATGGATCGGCTCTTTTCCTTCTGGGGTGATGATGCAGTACCCCTCGCGGAAATCGCAGTATTCCCACTTCACGTATTCCACATACCATTTGCCCGGCGTGCAGATCCAGGTGCCCATGATCTTGCTGCCGTCTTCGCTGGTATAGGCGTTGAGGTTGACGGTGTGCGGGTCGCCTTCGAGTTTTTCCCATTTGCAGGCGTCGAGCACCGGCAGTGGATGGGTATCGCGAAGAACGGTAATAGGTGCGGTCATGTGGACTCCGGGGCAGTGGACTAGAGAACTGAAGTCGCACCCTATAGCGCCTGTCCACCGCTCAGTTGTCTGTGCTCGACATTGAGCTGTCCAGAAACGCGCATTGCCCTCAAAGATGAAAGCCCAGGGGTAAAGTCTGCCCCTCAGGGGAGAGTCAAGGCGTGCAGCAAGGCCTTCGCATAACCTGGCAGCGTTTCAAAGTCGCGCGCACAGAGCAGGAGTTTGCGCATGGCCCACGATTCTTGCAGGGCGAGGCGCTTGAAGGATTGTTCACCGCGCCAGCGCTCGACTGCCGCGAGGGGCACGATCGCCAGCCCGGCCCCCCGAGCGACCATGCGCATCACGCCATCGAAACCGTCGGCGCGGATGCGGATTTGCATGCGTGACCCGGTGTGCAGCGCCTGTTCTTCGAGGTACACCGCCAACGCGCCGTTGGCGTTCAGGCCGACATAGTCGTGGTGCAAGGTGTCGCTGAAGCTCACGACATCTGCGGGTGCCAAGGGATGATCGCGGGGCATTATCAGCACCAGCGGATCGTCACGAAACGGGCGGGTCTGCAGGTCATCGGTGTCCACGGCGTCAGAGACGATGCCCAGGTCTGCCGCCCCTTGGCGCAAGGCGTGGGTGATGCGTGCACTGGGCAGTTCTTGCAGATCGATGTCGAGGTTGGGGTGGTCGCGAAGAAAGTCCGCGAGCAACTCCGGCAGGTACTCGGTGATTGCCGTGGTGTTGCACAACAACCGCACCTGACCTTTGACGCCATTAGCGTATTCCGCCAAATCCTGCTGCATGCGTTCGGCTTGTTGCAGGAGAACGCGGGCGTGTTGCGCCAGGGCTTTGCCGGCCGGGGTCGGGCTGACACCGCGGCGACCTCGCTGCAGAAACTCGATTCCCAACGAAGCCTCCATGGCGCGGATGCGCGCACTCGCCGCCGCCAGGGACAAATGGCTGCGAGCCGCGCCTGCGGTGATGTTGCCGCTGTCGAGGATGTTCAGGTAGAGGTGCAGGTCGGTCAGGTCGAAGTGCATTGTTACTGCCTCTGGATTGTTGTTTTCCGGGCGGACGCCTTCGCGGGCAAGCCCGCTCCCACAGGGATCTGCGTCGGACACAGAACTTGCGTCCCAATGTGATCAAATGTGGGAGCGGGCTTGCTCGCGAAGGCGTCAGTTGTGACCCCGATGTCTTAAGCCTCTTGCTGAGCAAGAGGCTGCCTCAGTATATGGCAGATTTTCAAGCAGCCAATCCGGGCTCACGATAGCGCCATGAATACTCTCGCCGCGTTCTATCAAAACCTCGGTCTGGCCCTTTCATTGATGGTCATCGCGACCTTTCTGCTGGCCGGCATGATCAAGGGTGTGATCGGCCTCGGTCTGCCGACCATCGCGATGGGGTTGCTCGGTCTGGCTATGGCGCCGTCACAGGCTGCCGCGCTGCTGATCATCCCCGCGACGCTCACCAATGTCTGGCAACTGGCATTCGGCGGGCATCTGCGGGGGTTGATCAAACGGTTGTGGCCGATGCTGCTGGCGATCTTCATCGGCACCGGAGCCGGCACGTTGTGGATCGGCATGGCCGGCGGTCATTGGGTCGTGCGGGGATTGGGCGCGGCGCTGTTGCTCTATGCGTTGAGCGGATTGTTCCTGCCGACCTTGCGTGTCGGCCGTCACACCGAGCGCTGGCTCGGTCCGCTTGGCGGCCTGTTGACGGGCGTCATCACTTCGGCCACCGGCGTCTTCGTGATTCCGGCGGTGCCTTATCTGCAAGCCTTGAGCTTGAGCAAGGATGAACTGGTGCAGGCGCTGGGTTTGTCGTTCACTGTCTCGACCCTGGCCCTGGCCGCCGGCCTGTTATGGCGCGGCGCACTGGGTGGTGGCGAGTTAAGTGCGTCGTTACTGGCGCTGATCCCGGCGGTGCTCGGCATGTTGCTGGGGCAATGGCTGCGCCAGCGGATCAGCGCCGTGCTGTTCAAGCGTGTGTTCTTCATCGGCCTGGGCGTGCTCGGCGGCCACTTGCTGATCAGCGGGTAGCGGACGACGGGCTGAGCATGTCGATGGCGCGGATATCGAAATCCCGTTCCAGGTACTCATCGCGCTGCTCGAGGAATTGCTTCATGTGCGGCAGGTTCGAATGCACGTCCAAGTGAGCCTGGGACTGCCAGATCTCGTAGAAGATAAACAGCGTCGGGTCCTGTTTGTCGCGCAACATGTGGTATTCGATGCAACCAGGTTCGGCGCGGCTCGCTTCTACATAACCACTGAAAAACGCTTCGAAGGCATCGGATTTTTCAGGGCGGGTCTTGGCGTGCAGGATGAAGCCTTGCATTTCACTCATCAGAAATTTCCTCAAGTTCAGAATCGACGCAAGTCTATGGCAACAATCGCCTGTCGATTCGTGCGTATTGGTCAAATGAATTTTGTGAATTCAGCGCTTATTCCGCGCGAGGCAGATCGCTACTCTGCCGCCATCGAATTCCAACCTTCCGAGACTTCCCATGAAAAAAGTCCTGTTGCTCAATGGCGGCAAAAAATTTGCCCACTCCGATGGCCGCTACAACGCCACCCTGCATGAAGCCGCGCTGAGCGTGCTGGATCGCGGCGGCGTCGACGTGAAAGCCACCTTCATCGACGAGGGTTACGACGTCGCCGAAGAAGTCGCCAAATTCCTCTGGGCCGACGTGATCATTTATCAGATGCCCGGCTGGTGGATGGGCGCGCCCTGGACCGTCAAGAAGTACATCGACGAAGTCTTCACCGAAGGCCATGGCAGCCTCTACGCCAGTGATGGCCGCACCCGTTCCGACTCGTCGCAAAAGTACGGCAGCGGTGGTCTGTTGCAGGGCAAGCAATACATGTTGTCCCTGACCTGGAACGCGCCGCAGCAAGCCTTCGACGACCCGACCGATTTCTTCGAAGCCAAGGGCGTGGACGCGGTGTACTTCCCGTTCCACAAGGCCAACACCTTCCTCGGCATGACCGGCTTGCCGACGTTCCTGGCCGTCGATGTGATGAAACGCCCGAATATCGAGGCTGACGTGGCGCGCTATGAGCAGCATTTGACCGAGGTGTTCGGCCTTAAGGCATGAGGCTCGGCTACTATCGATACTTGGAGCCCGAACCTGTAGGAGCACGGCTTGCCGGCGATGGCG
>NZ_JAHBDP010000138.1:0-18751 GCF_019956495.1 Pseudomonas sp. BF-B-26
ATTTCATTCAACATTTGAGGTGAATGACACTCCGCTTTCGCGAGCAAGCCCGCTCCCACAGATCTAGTCGGTTATCAGAAATCCAGAACGACCCCCACGTTGATGCCTTGCTGGGTAAAGTCATCATCCTTGCGGAACGTATACCCGCCGCGCAACGCCAGATCGGCCGTCAACTTGTGGCTGACCCCCAGGCTCACGCGATTCAAGTGGCTTTGCGGTGTATAGCCGTCCAGCTTGAAGTCCAGGGACGGCAGGCTGTTGAGCGCGATGTTTACCTTCTGAGTGTCATCCTCGTATTCATGCTCATACGCGTATTCGCCGAACACTTGAGTCTGCGGGGTGATCTGATACTTACCCTGCAGACCGACGCCCAGACGTTTTGAATCGCGAGTCTGATCATCAAAGGTCAACGCTGTGGCGCGAGAGCTGTTTTCCGAGTAGCCGTCGACTTCCACTTTTGCGTAATCGGCGCTGATGAACGGCGACAGGTGCCACTCGCTGCCCGGTTGCGCAATGTCGTAGCCAACCCGTGTGCTGAAGGCCCACAGATAGCCATCGGTATCGCCTTTCTCCGCGCCTTCGCTGGCGCCCAGGTCGAATTTGCGTTTGAGGTTGTCGTAATCCAGCTTGCCGCCGGTCAACGCGGCATCGGCCCACCAGTGATTCTGCTGGAACTGGGCGAAGGCGGTGGCCAGGTAACTGTTGAGTTTGTAGTCCGAATCGTCATTGCCTGCTTCCAGGTTCTGACGATAGAAACCCGCCGCCACACCGACGCGCCAGGCGTCATTGAGGCGATAGCTGCCGCCGATGTTCAGGTTGTAACCGTCGCCGTCGGCGCTGGCGCCGCTGCTTTGGCTATCGACATCCAGATGCTGACCGCCACCGGCGACAATCGCGCGCCATTGGCCGACCGCCTGCCAGTTCTCCCAGTCCGATTGCCATTGGCTGCGCAGTTCATCCTGGTGCGCACGCAAGGTGGCGTGGGCCATTTCCGGCAACAATGTCAGTTCCCAAGGCGCAGCCAGTAAGGAATAGGCGTAGTCGGAAATCAGTTTCTGCCCGGCTTCGGTCGGATGAACCCCATCGTTATAAATCAGCTTGCTGGGGTCCGGGGTGGCGCTGTTGATGCCATACGTAGGGTTTTCGGTGCAGCTGTTACCGCTGAAGCAGGTCGCCGTCAGGCTCTGGCCTGTAGCAAAACCGAATCGCGCCGGATCGGCGAAGGTTTCCTGTAACAGCAGCGGAATGTTCAACGGGATGATTTCGGCATCGATCCCTGCGAGTCGCGTGACCAGTTGCCGGTTGAAGGCAGAGCTCAGTAGTGAGGTGGAAGTCTGCAGAGGCGTGCCATTGATGGCGGGCGTCAAACCCAGGTCGGGTAGCAGCCAGACCATAATGTACTGGGCGCCGGCAGTTTGCAGAACCTGGACGCTGTTAGCCAGTCGATCCGCAGCGGCATTCGCCTGAGCGCCACTTTGTACACGTCCCTGAAGAAAATCGTTACCACCGCCGGAAATGTAATACAGCGCATTCGGATCGGCGCTGAAGTTGTTTGTCGGCAGATAGCCCGGGCGCGTGCGTTCGCCCGTGGCGGATACGCTGGTGATCGAGGTGAGGATCTGGTCCGTGCGGTAACCGCCAACGGCCCAGTTATTCCCGTCCGACAGGCCCTGGTTCGCACGCGCCGCCGAGGTTGAAGCGGCCGTCTGGTCCGGTGAAAACCCGAGCCGGTCACCCAGCAATTGGGTCGAGTTGGCGGAGTAGACTTCGCCGCTGCCGTCCCGGTAAATCGGGCCGGTCCGGTTGGTGAAGCGCAGGGTCGAACCGGGAGGGCCACCCGTGTCGGTAAACTGCCCTGCATCGTTGAGGCTATCGCCGAAGACGATGAAACTCGAATAAGGGTTGGGCGCCGCGATCGCCTGGGTGCAGGCCATGGCGAGCAAGCAGCCGGCAAGCGGTACAGTCAACGTCTGTCTGATCATGAGCAAGTCCGTTTGTTATTGTTGTAGTGAGCGAAACGATAGTGCCAAAAACTATAGAGCCTGTTGCCGTTCGGCGCGAACCCGTCAATTGTTTCAAGCGCTTCGATCGCCCCATATTGCACGCTCTGCCCAGCTAAGTTACTGTGCCGAGACGTATAAATGAGACCTTCCCCGTGTTGATCGTCAGCAAACTTCTGGATCAAGTCATCAAGGCACACGCCCGTTGGCGTTGGCGCGCCTGAATCCTTCTGCCGGCCCGGCCGGATCTTTACCGCTTTGCCTTCTTTACCCGCAAGACAAACCGCTTTGCAGCGCGACTCCAGCGACTGACAAAGTGCAGGACGCTGCGGGTAAATCATTCGAAGGCTGTATTCAAAGTCAGTAAATTCAAGAGGTTCTTAACGCCATGTTGCTGATGATCGATAACTACGACTCTTTTACTTACAACGTTGTGCAATACCTCGGTGAGCTCGGCTCCCAGGTCAAAGTCGTGCGCAACGATGAGCTCACCATTGCCGAAATCGAAGCGCTCAACCCAGAGCGGATCGTCGTTTCGCCCGGCCCTTGCACGCCGAACGAAGCCGGCGTGTCGATTGACGTAATCAAACATTTTGGCGGAAAACTGCCGATTCTGGGCGTGTGCCTGGGCCATCAGTCCATCGGCCAGGCCTTTGGCGGCGATGTGGTTCGCGCCCGTCAAGTCATGCATGGCAAAACCAGCCCGGTGTTCCACGAGGACAAAGGCGTATTTGAAGGCCTGAACCATCCGCTGACAGTCACCCGCTATCATTCACTGATCGTCAAACGCGAAACCCTGCCCGATTGTCTGGAGCTGACCGCCTGGACCCAGCTTGAAGACGGTTCGGTCGACGAAATCATGGGCCTGCGCCACAAGACACTGAACATCGAGGGCGTCCAGTTTCACCCTGAGTCGATCCTCACCGAGCAGGGCCACGAGCTGTTCGCTAATTTCCTCAAACAAACCGGCGGCACGCGCTAAGGACTTTTCATGAATATCAAGACAGCCCTGAGCCGTATCGTCGAACAGCTCGACCTCAGCACCGATGAGATGCGCGATGTCATGCGCGAAATCATGACCGGTCAATGCACGGATGCGCAGATCGGCGCGTTCATGATGGCCATGCGCATGAAGAGTGAAAGCATCGACGAGATCGTCGGCGCCGTGTCGGTCATGCGCGAGCTGGCGGACAAGGTCGAACTCAAGACCCTCGACGGCGTCGTCGATGTGGTCGGTACCGGTGGCGATGGCGCGAACATTTTTAACGTCTCGACCGCTTCCTCGTTCGTGGTCGCGGCGGCCGGTTGCACCGTGGCCAAGCACGGTAACCGTGCGGTCTCGGGCAAAAGCGGCAGCGCCGATTTGCTGGAAGCGGCGGGTATCTACCTGAACCTGACGCCGGTTCAGGTCGCACGTTGCATCGACAACGTCGGCATCGGTTTCATGTTCGCCCAGACCCATCACAGCGCCATGAAGCACGCCGCCGGCCCGCGCCGGGAGCTGGGCTTGCGCACGCTGTTCAACATGCTCGGCCCGCTTACGAATCCGGCCGGCGTGAAGCATCAGGTGGTGGGCGTGTTCAATCAGGCGTTGTGCCGGCCGCTGGCCGAAGTCTTGCAGCGTATGGGCAGCAAGCACGTGCTGGTGGTGCACTCGAAGGATGGCCTGGACGAGTTCAGTCTGGCGGCGCCAACCTTCGTGGCGGAATTGAAGGATGACCAGATCACCGAGTATTGGGTCGAGCCAGAAGACTTGGGCATGAAAAGCCAGAGCCTGCACGGTCTGGCAGTGGATAGCCCGGCGGCTTCCCTGGAGCTGATTCGCGATGCCCTGGGCAAGCGCAAGACCGAGAACGGTCAGAAAGCCGCGGAAATGATTATGCTCAATGCCGGTGCCGCGTTGTACGCCGCTGACCATGCCAGCAGTTTGAAAGAAGGCGTTGCCCTGGCGCACGATGCGCTGCACACAGGCCTCGCTCGGGAAAAACTGGAGGAGTTGGGTGCATTTACCGCGGTATTCAAAGTGGAGAATGAGGGATGAGTGTACCGACGGTTCTGGAAAACATTTTGGCCCGCAAAGTCCAGGAAGTCGCCGAGCGTAGCGCTCGCGTAAGCCTGGCGGAGCTGGAAAGTCTGGCCAAGGCGGCCGATGCACCCCGTGGTTTTGCCAAGGCATTGTTGGCTCAGGCCAAGCTCAAGCAGCCAGCGGTCATTGCAGAAATCAAGAAAGCTTCACCGAGCAAAGGCGTGATTCGCGAGAACTTCGTTCCCGCCGACATCGCCAAGAGTTACGAGAAGGGCGGCGCGACCTGTCTGTCAGTGCTGACCGATATCGATTACTTCCAGGGCGCCGATGTGTATCTGCAACAGGCGCGGGCGGCGTGCAAACTGCCGGTGATCCGCAAGGACTTCATGATTGATCCGTACCAGATCATTGAAGCCCGAGCGTTGGGCGCCGACTGCGTGCTGCTGATCGTCTCCGCTCTGGATAACGTGAAAATGGCCGAGTTGGCTGCCGTCGCCAAAAGTGTCGGCCTCGATGTGCTGGTGGAAGTTCACGATGGCGACGAGCTGGAGCGGGCCTTGAAAACCCTCGACACTCCGTTGGTAGGCGTCAACAACCGCAACCTGCACACTTTCGAAGTCAACCTGGAAACCACCCTCGACCTGTTGCCGCGTATTCCGCGTGATCGTCTGGTGATCACCGAAAGTGGCATTCTCAACCGGGCCGATGTCGAGCTGATGGAAATCAGCGATGTGTACGCATTCCTGGTGGGCGAAGCGTTCATGCGCGCCGAAAGCCCGGGCACCGAGCTGCAGCGTCTGTTCTTTCCTGAGCGTGGCATCGCGGTGAGCGGTTCTACACTCGACTGAACGTGACTTGATGAAGAAGCCGGCGATGCCGGCTTTTTTATACCCCAAACAAAGGATGTCTACTGCCATGACCCAGCCCATCGCCATGACCGTCGAAGCCGGCCTGCTCGCCGAACAGGATCTGTTGGCCCATGTGTGCACCGGCGATTCGGAGTTTGGCCTGCTATTCTGGCAGCCCAGTGACCGGGCGCTGGTCATGCCGCGACGGTTGAATCGTCTGCCTGGGTTCGAGGCTGCGTGCGAAGTGTCGGCTGCGGCAGGTTGGCCGGTGTTGTTGCGTGAAACCGGCGGTGAGCCGGTGCCGCAATCGGCCTCGACGATCAACATCGCACTGGTCTACGCGCCACCGCGTAGCGAGGGTGACCAGAACCGCATCGAAACCGGTTATCGCCGGCTTTGCGATCCGATTTGTCAGTTACTCGATGAGCTGGGCGGCGTTTCGTCTTTGGGCGAAATAGAGGGGGCGTTCTGTGATGGGCGTTTCAACGTCAACCTTGATGGGCGCAAGATGGTCGGCACGGCTCAACGCTGGCGCCAGAGCAAGGGCGGTACGCGTCCGGTAGGGTTGGTGCACGGTGCTTTGTTGCGCGATAACGAGCGTGAGTCGATGGTTGCGGCGGTTAACCGTTTCAATGAAGCCTGTGGCCTGGAGCAGCGAGTTCGCGCCGAGAGCCACATTGCTCTTCATGAAAAATATGCAGCACCTGATGCGATGGGGCGACTCGACACGTTGTACCGAGAGTTGCTGGCAGACATGTTCAGGGTTTAGCGCGTACCGAAGACCACCATGGTCTTGCCTTTGACGTCCACCAGGTTGCGTTCTTCCAGGTCCTTGAGTACGCGACCGACCATCTCACGTGAACAACCGACAATCCGCCCGATTTCCTGACGGGTCACCTTGATCTGCATGCCATCGGGATGGGTCATTGCATCTGGCTGCTTGCACAGTTCCAGGAGGCAGCGCGCGACGCGGCCGGTAACGTCGAAGAATGCAAGGTCACCCACTTTGCGGGTGGTGTTGCGCAGGCGCTGTGCGATTTGTCCGCTGAGCACGTAAAGAATGTCTGGATCCTGTTGGGACAGTTCGCGGAATTTTGCGTAGCTGATCTCCGCGACTTCGCATTCGATCTTGGCGCGCACCCAGGCGCTGCGTTCCTGTTCCAGGCCCGCCTGTTCGAACAGGCCCAACTCGCCGAAGAAGTCTCCGGAGTTCAGGTAGGCGATGATCATTTCGCGGCCGTCGTCATCCTCGATCAGGATGGTGACCGAACCCTTGATGATGAAGAACAGCGTGTCTGAGCGGTCGCCGGCACAAATGATGTTGCTTTTGGCCGCATAACGACGGCGCTGGCAGTGCATCAACAGCTTGTCGAGGTTCTTGATTTTGGGTGTTGGGGTAATAGCAACCATGGTTGTATCCCGAAAAGACTTCACGGTGTGTTTGATTTTCTTATGAGTCGCTGAGGTTGCTATAAAGCTGGCAATGCGCCAGTGAATTGGCGCCAGCTTAACAGACACTTCCTGCAATATTCGAGAATTTACCTACAGCACAGCGGCTTGCGTCGTAGGAAGGCGAGACGTCGTCAATCAAGGCCCCTGTGCTAAGCTGGCGACCCTTTTTTATACAGTGGAGTCTTGGCGATGAAGGCACGCATCCAATGGGCTGGCGAAGCCATGTTCCTCGGCGAATCCGGCAGCGGTCATGTCGTGGTCATGGACGGTCCGCCCGATGCCGGCGGTCGCAACCTGGGTGTCCGGCCGATGGAAATGCTCCTGCTGGGTGTTGGCGGTTGCAGCAATTTCGACGTGGTCAGCATCCTCAAGAAGTCCCGTCAGGCCGTTGAAAGCTGCGAAGCCTTCCTCGAAGCCGAGCGTGCTACCGAAGATCCGAAGGTTTTCACCAAGATTCACATGCACTTCGTGGTCAAGGGCCGCGGCTTGAAAGAAGCCCAGGTCAAACGCGCCATCGAGCTGTCTGCCGAGAAGTATTGCTCAGCGTCGATCATGCTGGGTGCGGCTGGCGTGGCAATTACCCATGACTACGAGATCATCGAGCTCGGTTGAATCGACATTCAACTATCATAAAGGCAGTGCAGACTGTGGCGATCCCAAGCTGACGTCTGCACAACGCGCCACTTTTTTCAGGGTAGTAGCCCGTCCGCCGACAGGCCGCGCACCCGAACATATAACCAAAATCGCCATTGTGAAGAGGTGTTAACCGTCCTGCGCAGGTGCGTCGTGCGCTTCTGACGGGCTTGCTTGATCATGCGGCCGGGCCGCAATACATAGAGAGTCTTAACGGTGAAAAGCAGACTCAAGCTCCACGGGTTCAATAACCTGACAAAGACCTTGAGCTTCAACATCTATGACATCTGCTACGCGCAAACCCCGCAAGACCAACAGGCTTACGTCGAGTACATCAATAAAGAGTACAACGCCAAGCGCCTGACGCAGATCCTCACAGAAGTTGTCGATATCATTGGTGCCAACATCCTGAACATCGCCAGTCAGGACTATGAACCCCAGGGCGCCAGTGTCACGATTCTGATCTCTGAAGAGCCGGTGACGCCTACCGACAGCCAGATCGAAGAGTCTCCAGGCCCGTTGCCTGAAATTATCCTGGCCCACCTCGACAAGAGCCACATCACGGTGCACACCTACCCGGAAATCCATCCGGACGATGGCATCGCGACATTCCGTGTGGACATTGACGTGTCGACCTGTGGCGTCATTTCACCGCTCAAGGCGCTCAACTTCCTGATCCACCAGTTTGATTCGGACATCGTGACCGTGGATTATCGTGTGCGCGGTTTCACCCGTGACGTGGAAGGCAACAAGCACTTCATCGACCACGAGATCAACTCGATTCAGAACTACCTTTCCGAAGACACCCGGGGCGCGTACCAGATGACCGACGTGAACGTGTACCAGGAAAACCTGTTCCACACCAAAATGCTGCTGAAGAACTTCGAACTGGATAACTACCTGTTCGGCGACGCCACCAGCAGCCTGTCCGCGGAGCAGCGTGCCCAGGTGACAGACCGCGTGAAACACGAAATGCTGGAAATCTTCTACGCGCGCAACATGCCGAACTAAGATTTTCGATTGCCCTTGTAGGAGCAAGGCTTGCCCGCGATGGCGATCTCAAGGATGCAATCGCAGGCAAGCCTTGCTCCTACGAAAGCCATTGAGTCAGATCCGATAAGTACTCTTGGTCATGACCTTGGCCATCAGGCTCATGCCGAACTTCACCGGTGCCGGGAAGCGGAAACCCCCAGCCTCCAGCGCGCTTTCGGCGTGGTGTTCTTCATCAATGCGCATCTGCTCGAGGATCGCCCGGGACTTTTCATCCTCGGCTGGCAGTTGCTCAAGGTGTTCATTGAGGTGTTTGCACACCTGATGCTCGGTCGCGGCAACGAAACCCAGGCTGACTTTATCGCTGATCAACCCGGCCACCGCGCCAATCCCGAACGACATGCCGTAGAACAGCGGATTGAGAATGCTGGTGTGGCTGCCCAACTGTTTTATGCGTTGTTCGCACCAGACCAGGTGGTCGATTTCTTCTTCGGCGGCATGTTCCATGGCGGCGCGTACTTGCGGCAGCTTGGCGGTCAGGGCCTGACCTTGATACAGCGCCTGGGCACAGACTTCGCCGGTATGGTTGATGCGCATCAGACCGGCGACGTGCCGGGTGTCTTCGTCGCTCATTTGCGCATCCGGCTGCACGATAGCGGGCGAAGGGCGGTACGGCTGACCACTGAAGGGCAGCAAGGTACGCATCGCGGCATCGGCTTGTAGCAGAAGGCGGTCAATCGGCGAGTAGTGACGTTGGGTTGTCATGCTGACCTCCGGGAAGAATCTCGGCGGCCAGTTTAACCCAATCGGCCAGGGAAGGTTTGCGCTGAGTCATTGCGACGCAGGTGCTTGTGGGAGCGGGATTGCCCGCCCCCACAGGGCTTGCTGCAATCAGCCTGGCGGCCAATGCATCTGGCGCTGACCCAATACATGCATATGTATGTGATAGACGGTCTGCCCACCCAATGGATTGCAATTCATGACCACGCGAAAGCCCTCTTCGCAACCCAGTTCCAGGGCCAGACGCTGGGCGGTGAACAGAATATGCCCAGCCAATGCCTTGTCGTCCTCGGTCAGGTCGTTAAGCGTGCGCACCGCTTTTTTCGGGATCACCAGAAAATGCACGGGTGCCTGTGGGGCTATGTCGTGGAAGGCCAGTACCTGGTCGTCCTCGTAAATGATCTTTGCCGGAATTTCCCGGTTGATGATCTTGGTGAACAGAGTATCCACAGCTGTTTTCTCCGTTGTTTGGGCTGGCCTGAGTGTAACCATGGGTGATGCCTGAGCCCAGCCTTTTACCTTGAGGGTGCGATCAGCGCGGGCAGTAAGCCTTGTTGACCATGCCAGCGATTGTCCGGGTCAGCCAGCGGGAGCCGAGTCGCGGCAGGAAGGCGCGCCAGCGGTTGCGTCGACCCGGAATAATGATGGCGCGATTTTTCTCCAGAGCCCGGACGGTGTAGAGCGCGACTTCCTCGGGGCTCATCAGCATTTTGCTGTCGATCAGTTTGCCAGCGTCCAATTGCGCGGTGCGGAAAAACGCCGTGCGGGTAGGGCCGGGGCAGAGCACCGAGACCTTGACCGCGCATTTTTTCAGTTCGACGCGCAACCCTTCGGAAAAGTGCAGTACATAAGCCTTGCTGGCGTAATAAGTACTCATCCACGGGCCGGGATGGAACGCCGCCACCGAGGCGACATTCAAAATCTGTCCGCCGCCCTGCAGCGCCATGCTGTTGCCGATCGCGTGACACAGTCGAGTGAGTGCGAGGATGTTCACTTCGATCAGGTCCTGCTCGGTCATCCAGTCCTGAGCCAGAAAAGGGCCGCAGGTGCCGATGCCGGCGCAGTTGACCAGCAAATCGATCTGTCGGTCACCTTCCTCCAGCTCCAGCAGAAAACCGGACAGCCGTAGCGGCTCGCCGAGGTCACAGGCTCGGAACAACACTTCCACGCCAAAACGTTGGGTCAGTTCAATCGCAATACTTTCCAGCTGATCACGCTGACGGGCCACCAGAATCAGGCTGCGGCCGCGCCGGGCCAGTGCTTCGGCCATCGCCAGGCCGATGCCGCTGGAAGCGCCAGTGATCAGTGCGTAACGGGTCATGCATTTCTCCATCGCAACAGCTCCGCGCCGGCGACGCAGGTGTCACGGACGGGGAGCGCTGTTCATTCTTTCGCAGAGTCTACAGGGGGCTGGGCTTCTTCGGCTGCATCGTCGGCTGAATTTGGCGCGGGCTCTGCTTCCACAGCGGTTTGATCTTCGATCTCTTCGGTGGTCACTGAGTCACTTTCATAGCCGCTCTGGGTGGCGCTTTCGTATTCGCTCTGGAGGGTAGTAAGGCCGCCGGTCAGTCCGCCGATGAACAGGATCGCGATAAACACCAGCCACAGTGACGACAGGACCTTGACCGCGGCGCTGTTGGGCGGTGGTGGCGCACCGTATCGATTGGCGGTGTTATTACCCGGCGCAATCATCATCACGAACGGAAAGATGCTGCCCACGAACGGTACGAGGGTCAGCAGCCAGAGCCAGCCAGACCAGCCGATATCGTGCAGACGCTGGACACTGAACTGGATGCTGACGAACGCCAGCGCCACGAAGAGAATAAAGGCCAGCAAGCCACCGAGAATCAGGCCGGCGGTAGCGTCTGTAGAGATAAGGGCCAAGCCGAAAACAGCAAGCACAGCGCCAACACCAAGGGTTACCAGCGTCAGCGACATCGTCCAGGCCAGATAACGCAAGCGACCGATCCGACCCACGAAGCTGAACGGCTTGAGTGTGGAAAACGCAGGCAAGGCTTCGCCAACGGTAGCCCGGGGTGGTGCGTAAGGGGATTCGGGATCTGCCGCGACAGCGGGGGCGTGTTCATGAACGTCAGCCAGGTTCAGCTCGATCGAGGGTTCGGATTCGATCCGGGCATCGATACCGGTTTTGGTCAGCGCCTGGAGATAAGTCTGCGCATCGCCCTGCGACAGGTCGCGTTTGAGCGCAACCGGCTTGCCACTGAACAGCCGTTCGATGGCAGCCACATCGCTTTTGAACAACTCGGCGAGATTGAGCTTGGCGGTGGTGACGTCGACACCTGGCAGCAGAGCGCCGTCGAACACGATCTTGAAACGGTTTTCGCTCATTACGAGGCATCCTTGTCGTGTGAAGCCAGCCGGAATGGACTGGCCAGGTTTTCCTGTCAGCGTGGCCAGCGCTTGGGCATCGCTGCCGCCAGCTCCAGCGCTTTGCGGTACTCGGCATCAAGGCGAGCGACCAATTGATCGACACTCGGCAAGTCGTCGATCTCGCCGACACCCTGGCCTGCGGACCAGACGGTTTTCCAGGCTTTGGCTTCATCGCTCATGGGCTTGAGTTTGGAGCCGAAGTCCACCTCGCCCTTGCCGTGCAGCGCGGCCATGTCGAAACCTGCAGCCTCAAGGCTCTGACGCATAAAGCTCGCCGGTACTCCCGACACCGCTGGAGTATGGACGATGTCTGCGGCTCTGGCAGTCAGCAGCATCTCTTTATAGGCGTCAGGCGCATGACTTTCGGTGGTGCCGATAAATCGTGTGCCGAAGTAGGCCAGATCCGCACCGAGCAATTGTGCCGCGAGAATCTCGTGGCCGTGGTTCAGGCAGCCGGCCAGCAGCAGGGTCTTGTCGAAGAATTGGCGAATCTCGGCAATCAGCGAGAACGGGCTCCAGGTTCCGGCGTGTCCACCGGCGCCCGCTGCCACGGCGATCAAACCGTCGACCCCGGCCTCGGCGGCTTTCTCTGCATGGCGACGAGTCGTCACGTCATGGAACACCAGACCTCCATAGCTGTGCACTGCATCGACCAGTTCTTTCACGGCGCCGAGACTGGTGATCACAATCGGCACTTTGTGTTCGATGCAGATCGCCAGGTCCGCTTGCAGCCGCGGATTGCTGTGGTGGACGATCAGGTTCACCGCATAAGGCGCCGGATTCTCCAGTGTCGCCAACCCTGCTTCGATCTCTTCCAGCCAGGACTTGAAGCCGCTGCTCTCGCGCTGGTTCAGCGCAGGAAAGCTGCCCACCACGCCATTACGGCAGCAGGCGAGCACCAGTTGCGGGTTGGAAATCAGGAACATTGGTGCTGCCACCACTGGCAGACGCAAGCGTTGTTCGAGCAGAGCGGGCAGCGACATTGGAAGTACCCCGAAGAGTTGTGCTTATTGGCGTTAGAACGGCCGGACGACGACCAGAATTACAATGGCCAGCAATATCAGAACCGGCACTTCATTGAACCAGCGATAAAAGACATGACTGCGGGTGTTCTCGCCACGGGCAAAACGCTTCACCTGGGCGCCGCACATGTGGTGGTAGCCGATGAGGATCACCACCAAGGTCAACTTCGCGTGAATCCAGGCACCTTGACTAAATATGCTGGGGTTCAAGGCGATCAGTGCGATGCCGAAAATCAGGGTGGCGATCATCGCCGGGCCCATGATGCCGCGGTAGAGTTTGCGCTCCATGATGCTGAAACGTTCTTTGCTGACGGTGTCTTCGCTTTGGGCGTGATAAACGAACAGGCGCGGCAGGTAGAACAGGCCGGCAAACCAGCAGACCATGCTGACGATGTGAAGCGCTTTGAGCCACAGATAAAGCATTTTTAGTTATTCCCAGGTTCACGGTAGCCAAGATAGTAGAGGGTAGAGCGCCCGCACGTCACCTTGGCGGTTGTCGCAGAGCCGCGCGGCCCCTATTATCGACGGCTTTCCAGTGGGTTCGTTGAGGGCAGGTTTATGGTCAAGGTCGGTATCGTCGGCGGCACGGGTTACACCGGTGTCGAACTGCTGCGTCTGTTGGCGCAGCATCCGCAAGCAGAAGTGGTCGTCATCACTTCCCGATCCGAGGCCGGTCTGGCCGTGGCTGATATGTATCCGAACCTGCGCGGTCATTACGATGGCCTGGCGTTCAGCGTTCCGGACATCAAGACGCTGGGCGCTTGCGACGTGGTGTTCTTCGCCACGCCTCACGGTGTTGCCCATGCGCTGGCTGGCGAACTGTTGGCGGCCGGGACCAAAGTCATCGACCTGTCGGCGGACTTCCGTCTGCAAGACGCCGATGAGTGGGCCAAGTGGTACGGTCAGCCGCACGGCGCGCCGGAACTGCTGGAAGAGGCGGTTTACGGCTTGCCGGAAGTCAATCGCGAGCAGATCAAGCAGGCTCGCCTGATCGCCGTTCCGGGTTGCTACCCGACTGCTACGCAATTGGGTTTCCTGCCATTGCTTGAAGCAGGTCTGGCCGATACCACCCGCCTGATTGCTGACTGCAAATCCGGCGTCAGTGGTGCCGGTCGTGGCGCGTCTGTCGGTTCGCTGTACTCCGAGACGTCGGAAAGCATGAAGGCTTACGCCGTCAAAGGTCACCGTCACCTGCCGGAAATCCGCCAGGGTCTGCGTCGTGCAGCGGGCAAGGACGTCGGTCTGACGTTCGTTCCGCACCTGACGCCAATGATTCGAGGCATCCACTCGACGCTCTACGCGACCGTCGTGGACCGCTCGGTGGATCTGCAGGCACTGTTTGAAAAGCGTTATGCCAACGAACCGTTCGTCGATGTCATGCCGGCCGGCAGCCATCCAGAAACCCGCAGCGTGCGCGGTGCCAACGTTTGCCGTATTGCGGTGCATCGTCCGCAGGATGGTGACCTGGTGGTGGTGTTGTCGGTGATCGACAACCTGGTCAAAGGTGCGTCGGGTCAGGCGGTGCAGAACATGAACATCCTGTTCGGGCTGGATGAGCGCCTGGGCTTGTCTCACGCTGGCATGTTGCCGTAAGGCTTTAGCCCGCTCAGCAAAAAGGCCCGTCTGACGGGCCTTTTTGCATTCCGGGCTTACGATTGGGTTGATTGATATACCGTAACAATAGTTGACCGATTTTCTAGGAGAAGCGGATAATGCGCGTCATCACGCATTATGGCGGCGTAACGCCGGGAGATAGTTAGCATGAGCGTCGAATCCTTCACCCCCACGGCTTTGCAATTCACCCACGGTGCTGCGCACAAGGTGAAGAGCCTGGTCGATGAAGAGGGGAATGATCGCTTGAAGCTGCGCGTATTCGTTACGGGCGGCGGTTGTTCAGGTTTTCAGTACGGCTTCACCTTCGATGAGGAAGTGGCCGATGACGACACCATTGTCGAGCGCGAAGGAGTGAGTCTGGTCGTTGATCCGATGAGCTTCCAGTACCTGGCAGGTGCCGAGGTGGATTATCAGGAAGGTCTGGAAGGTTCACGCTTCGTAATCAAGAATCCGAACGCCAGCACCACGTGTGGCTGCGGCTCTTCGTTCTCGATCTGATCGCAATCATCGCATCACCAAGCGCCGCATGGCCTCAGGGCTCTGCGGCGTTTTGCTGTGTGCAGATTAAGCGGGGTAGATGGCGCCGAGTACGCGCAGACCACTTGCGCCGGTGACGCTCGGGCGATTGGCAGCGATGCCTTCAAGGCAGCAATGGGCCAGCCAGGCGAAGGCCATGGCTTCGACCCAGTCCGGGTCTACACCGTAAGCCGCGGTGCTGCTGACCTTGGTGTTCGGCAGCAAGCTGGCCAAGCGGTTCATCAGCGTGGCGTTGTGGGCGCCGCCACCGCAGACCAACAGTTCCCGGGTATCTGATTGGGCGTTCTGCAATGACTCGATAATGGTCAGTGCGGTCAGCTCAAGCAGTGTTGCTTGCACGTCTTCGGCGGCGAAAGTCGGCAGTTTCGATAGAAGTTGTGTCAGCCATGGCAGGTTGAACACTTCACGGCCGGTACTTTTGGGACCTTTGGTCACGAAAAATGGATCACTGAGCAGCTCGTTCAGCAGAACCGGTTCGACCTTGCCGCTGGCAGCCCATTGGCCATCGCGATCAAAGTTGTCGCCGCGTTGCTGGTGAATCCAGGCATCCAGCAGGACATTGCCCGGGCCACAGTCGAAACCGGCTACCGGTTTGCCGGGCTCGATCAGGCTGAGGTTACTGAATCCACCAACGTTCAATACCGCGCGGTTGCCTGCGCGTTCTTCAAACAACGCTTCGTGAAAGGCTGGAACCAGTGGGGCGCCTTGTCCGCCAGCCGCCACATCGCGGCTGCGAAAGTCGCTGACGACGGTGATGCCGGTCAACTCGGTCAGAAGGGCAGGGTTGCCAATCTGCACGGTGAAGCCGCGCGCCGGCTCGTGGCGAATGGTCTGGCCGTGGCTGCCAATCGCGCGAATGTCTTCGGGTTTCAGTTTTTGTTGGTCGATCAGGGTGTGAATACCCTGTGCCGCCAGTTTCACCCAGTTCTGCTGGGCGATGGCGGAGCGGGCAATCTCGTCCGGGCCGCTGGCGCACAAGCCAAGCAGCTCGGTGCGCAGTGAGTCAGGCATGGGAATGTAGTGCGTGGCGATCAGTTTGATTGTCGGAGCCAGCTCGACCAGCGCTATGTCCAGGCCATCTAGGCTGGTCCCGGACATCACACCTATATAGAGCGTCATGGCTTAGCGCTTGCTCGAAGCCAGCTGCGTGGATTTCTCTTGATCCATGCGCGCCATCAGCGGTTGGCTCTGCGCGAGGAAACGTGCGCGCTCGGCTTTGGAGATCGGATCGGCCATCGCCACTTTCTGGCCTAGTGGGTCGACGTGCACGCCATTGACCTGGAACTCGTAATGCAAATGCGGTCCGGTGGAAAGTCCGGTGGTGCCGATGTAGCCGATCACTTGGCCTTGCTTGACGCTACTGCCAGTCTGCACGCCTTTGGCAAAGCCCTGCATGTGGCCGTACAGCGTACGGTAGGTATTGCCGTGCTGGATAATGACGGTGTTGCCGTAGCCGCCACGGCGACCGGCCAGCAACACTTTGCCATCACCGGCTGCCTTGATTGGAGTGCCACGCGGCGCTGCATAGTCGACGCCTTTGTGAGCGCGGATCTTGTTCAGGATCGGGTGCTTGCGGCCCATCGAGAATTTCGAGCTGATGCGGGCGAAGTCCACCGGCGTACGGATAAACGCCTTGCGCATGCTGTTACCGTCAGCGGTGTAGTAGCTGCTGTTACCTTGTTTATTGGTGTAGCGCACGGCGGTGTAGGTCTTGCCGCGGTTAGTGAAGCGAGCGGAAAGGATCGGGCCATTGCCGACAGCCTTGCCGTTGACGACTTTCTGCTCGTAGATGACATCGAACTCGTCACCCTGGCGAATATCCTGGGCGAAGTCGACGTCATAGCCAAACACGCTGGCCATGTCCATGGTCAGGCTGTGGGACAAACCGGCGCGTGCAGCGGACTGCGACAACGAGCTGTTGATCACACCATGAACATAGGCCGAGCGCACGGTAGGCTTTGCGGTAATGCGGTTGAATGCATAACCCTTGTCATTCTTGGTCAAGGTGATGCTTTCGACGTCGCTGACCTTGCTGTGAAGGTTGGTCAGTTGGCCGTTGGGGCCCAGTTCGAATTCGAGTTTCTGGCCATGTTTGAGTTGGCTGAACTGCTTGGCCTGCTTGTCACTGGCCAGCACTTCATGCACCAAAGCTGCTGGAAGACCGACTTTTTCAAACAGGGTGGAGAGGGTATCGCCTTTAGAAACGATCACTTCCCTGTGGTTTGGAGACTTTTTTTCTTCGATCACTGGCGCTGGCGCTGGCGCCGGCACTGGCGCGGCCTGAGCGGTTTCCTGGGGTTCTTCGGCGCTGTTTTCGATCTGCGCAAAAGGGGAAGCGGCTGGCTCATTTGTGGCCTGGACGGCCTCGGCAGCGTCTTGATCTTGTGTCAGTTGTTCAGCAGGGCTTTCCAGTTCAAGACTCAGGGTCGTCTTTTTGGCTTCAACATCACTGGAAGGAAATACCAGAAGCGCCAGGCTCAGAAGGGCGGCGATGCCACTTGCTGCAAGCAGGTGGGTCTTCGGGTAAAGCGGCGGCGCTTTAGACGATTCTTTGGTCATAGATAATTTTTGACTTTGAAAAAGATGAATTGGAAAAGATGAATGACATGATGAAGATGAAATAACTGTATAAAATATAACCAAATCATCCCTGAAGCAAGTCCGCGAACGCTGAGTCTGTGGATTGGTGTCCGTGCGCCGGGCAAAACTTGTATTTGACGCGCGATCTTGTATGGTTGGTTCCCTTTGAATTCGAGCCTTGCGGGTCTGTTATGAAGTCGGTTGAAGAGCAGCTAGCGCTGATTAAACGTGGTGCGGAAGAACTGTTGGTCGAGTCCGAGCTGATCGAAAAGCTCAAGCGTGGCCAGCCGCTACGTATTAAGGCAGGCTTTGATCCGACCGCGCCGGATTTGCACCTGGGGCATACCGTGCTTATTAATAAGCTGCGCCAGTTCCAGGAGTTGGGGCATCAGGTGATCTTCCTTATAGGTGACTTCACCGGGATGATCGGCGATCCGAGCGGCAAGAGTGCAACACGTCCTCCTCTTACCCGCGAGCAGGTTCTCGAGAATGCCGAGACCTACAAGACCCAGGTTTTCAAGATTCTTGATCCGGCGAAAACCGAAGTTGCGTTCAACTCCACCTGGATGGATCAGATGGGGCCGGCCGACTTCATTCGCCTGACTTCTCAGTACACCGTGGCTCGCATGCTTGAGCGCGACGACTTCGACAAGCGCTACACCACCAATCAACCGATCGCCATTCATGAGTTCCTCTACCCACTGGTTCAGGGTTATGACTCGGTTGCTTTGCGCGCGGATGTCGAGCTGGGTGGTACTGATCAGAAGTTCAACCTGTTGATGGGGCGTGAACTGCAGCGTGGATATGGTCAAGAGGCTCAGTGCATTCTGACCATGCCGCTGCTCGAAGGTCTGGATGGCGTGAAAAAGATGTCCAAGTCCTTGGGCAACTACGTGGGTATTCAGGAAGCGCCGGGTGTGATGTACGGCAAACTGGTTTCCATTCCGGATGCGCTGATGTGGCGCTACTTCGAATTACTCAGTTTCCGCTCCATGGATGAGATCAATGCGTTCCGTGCCGATGTCGAGGCGGGTGCCAATCCGCGTGATATCAAGATCAAGCTAGCTGAAGAGATCGTTGCGCGTTTCCATGGTGAAGAGGCAGCGGCCAATGCGCACCGTGGGGCGGGTAACCGTATGAAGGAAGGCGAGCTGCCGGACGATCTGCCGGAGATCGAGTTGACTGCTACTGAAGACATGCCGATTGCTGCTGTCCTTAATAAGGCAGGTCTGGTCAAGAACTCGGCTGTCGCGCGGGACCTTCTAGGTTCTGGTGGTGTGCGTATAGATGGTGAGGTGGTCGATCGCACCTTTATATACACGCTGGGCGCGACCCATGTCTGCCAGGCTGGGAAGAAGGCATTTGCGCGTATTACGCTCAAATCCGAGTAAAGCTCGAATTAGGGGTTGACGGCAGATTCTGGAAGTCTATAATTCGCCCCACTTCCGGCGCAGTCGAAACGGAAAACTCCTTGGTAAACAATGGGTTACGCAGTTTTCGGCAACGAGTTGCTTCAGGTCATCGAAGCCCAGAAGGAGTTGATCGGGCAGTCTGTTTTTGCCTAATTGGCGATTCGATCTTCTCGGTCGAAAGCGGTGTAAAAGAGGTGTTGACAGCAGCGAGTAACGCTGTAGAATTCGCCTCCCGCTAACGAGAGATCGCAAGCGCAAGTGGTTGAAGTTGCAAGGGAAACTTTGAAAACTTCGAAAAATAACCGCTTGACAGCAACAGAGGCTGCTGTAGAATGCGCGCCTCGGTTGAGACGAAAGATCTTAACCAACCGCTCTTTAACAACTGAATCAAGCAATTCGTGTGGGTGCTTGTGGAGTCAGACTGATAGTCAACAAGATTATCAGCATCACAAGTTACTCCGCGAGA
>NZ_JAHBDP010000139.1:0-18458 GCF_019956495.1 Pseudomonas sp. BF-B-26
CGCGAAAGCGGTGTGACAGTCGACATAAATCTTGAATGTTGAACCGCTTTCGCGAGCAAGCCCGCTCCCACAGGGGATTGGCGGTGTGTTCAGAACTGGACGGTTTGCTTGAGCATCTGCGCCGCCGGCGTATCGCTCGGGCTGACCATCGCGTAGTTATACCCGCCCCCCGACCAGTACTCGGCCTGCAACTCGCCATCACTGCGACTGCCCCTCGGCAACAGGTAGTTTTTCGGACCTGGTGGGCGGACGTAGAAACTGATTTTATGGCCGCCCAGATCCTCGTAAACCACCATCGCCGCCGGCCCTTGCTCGGTGCTCAGCAAGCGTCCGCTGACCGGTTTGAAACCGGCGGCCGAGAGGTCAGGCAAGCGATTGGCCTGAGTGAAATAGCGGTCAAGCCAACCCTGCATGTCACCGTCATCGCTGACTTTGTAGTCGGCCGGCAAAATGCCTTGCTGGGCAATCAGGCGATAGGCCTGCAGGGCATCGGTCATTGGCGGCATGGCTCTGATGAGCATCATCTCCCGGGCTTGCCAACCGCTGAATCCGCCGACGCTGACCGCGATCAGCAACACGGCGGCGCTGGCCAGGTGACGGCGAGATTGTCGTTTGAGGCGTTGGCGAATCAGTGCCGGGTCGAGGTTCGGGTTGGCCGGTTGCTGCAGGGCGCCGCTCAATGCCGCGCGCAATTGCTGGGCGTCCTGTTGCCAGGCACGCACTTGGGCAGCCACTTCAGCGTTGCTGGCCAGAAAAGTGTCCACCAGACGCCGGTCGGCATCGCTGAGTTGCTGGTCGACATAGGCGTGCAGGTCACGCTCGCTTGGGGGCAGGCTGATCATTTGAGTCTCCGCAGAGAAGGGCGGGTAATTTCGCCGTCGCTCAACTGGCGCAAGGCCTGGCGGGCACGGGACAGGCGGGACATCACGGTGCCGGTGGGGACGTCGAGAATCTCGGCGACCTCTTTATAACTCAAGCCTTCGACCGAGACCCAGAGCAGCAGGGCGCGTTGTTCGGTGGTGAGTTGATCGAAGGCTTTCAGGGTTGATTGGGCGATCACGGTGCGTTCCACCGACGGCTGTGAATCGTCACCGCCGGTAAAGAATTCGAGCATTCGCGCATAACGCCGGGAGCGTCGGTGAGCATCGAGAAACTGTCGATACAGAATCGAAAACAACCAGGCGCGCAAATCGCCGTCGGGACGTTTATCGCCCCAACTCGACAGCGCGCGCTCAAGGCAAGATTGCACCAGGTCGTCGGCGCTGCTGGGATTGCGCGTCAACGACACGGCAAACCGGCGCAATCTGGGAATAATTTCTCGCAGTTGTTCGTCGATATCGTTCATGAAGTTCTGGCTAGTCACTACGCTGTGGACTAGGAAGACGCCCGGCATTGGAGGTTATTCCACGCCCGAAAAAATAAATACCGGGCGATGGAATAAACCGCCACGGGGTTCGTCTGCTTGATCCTTCTCACTTGTGGCCGATGGCCCTGGAGTCTTTCATGGTAGATCGCTCATCACCGCCAACCCGGCCACCCTTGAGTGCCGCGAGCCTGACATTGCGTCTGGCCGGTATCGCTGTGGTGGTTGCCGCCCTGGCCGGGGCTTTTGCCTACGTCAACGGCACCTTTGACCCACAGCGCCTGACCCCGAAAAAGCTGATCAATGTGCTGGAGACCAACAACGGCGTGCACCCCGGCTTCCGGCGTAACCACTCCAAAGGCGTGTGCGTGATCGGGCATTTCGAGAGCAGTGGCGAGGCGCGCAGCTATTCCAGCGCTCAGGTGTTCAATGTTGCGCGGACCCCGGTGGTCGGGCGTTTCGCCTTGCCGGCCGGTAATCCTTATGCGCCAGACAACAGCGTGCCGATCCGCAGCCTGGCGTTGCGCTTCACCCAGGCCAACGGCCAGCAGTGGCGCACCGGGATGAACAGCATGCCGGTGTTCCCGGTGGGTACGCCCGAAGCGTTCTATCAATTGCAGCAGGCCCAGTCGCCGGACCCGGCCACCGGCAAGCCGAACCCGGCTGCGGTGCCAGCGTTCTTCGGTTCGCATCCGGAAGCTGCACCGTTCCTGGCCTGGATCAAAACCGCCAAGCCGTCGGCCAGTTACGTGACGGAAACCTACAACAGCGTCAATGCGTTTTACCTGGTGAACGCGGCCGGGCAACGGCAAGCGGTGCGCTGGAGCATGGTGCCCGTCGCTCAGGATGCCGCGGGTGCTACGGCGCCTGAGGGTGGTGAATTCCTCGAGAAAGACCTGGTTCAACGTATTTCCGCAGGGCCGCTGCGTTGGCAGTTGAACATCACGCTGGCCAACCCTGGCGATCCGGTCAACGACGCCAGCAAGGCCTGGCCCGAGGGTCGCAAAGTGTTGAACGCCGGCACCCTCGTGCTCGAAAGCACCCAGCCGCAACTCAATGGCGAATGCCGGGACATCAACTACGACCCGCTGGTACTGCCCGCCGGCATAGAAGGTTCCGACGACCCATTGCTCGCCGCTCGTTCAGCGGGGTACGCCACTTCCTACTTGCGTCGTACCAGCGAAGTCAGCCAGTTGCCCTCTGCCAATAAACAGGAGTCTCATCAATGAGCGCTCAACCGAACCACTTCGCGCCTTTAGCGCGATTGCTGCACTGGCTGATGGCGCTGATGATCATTGCCATGCTGTTTATCGGTGCGGGAATGACCGCTTCGGTGTCCGAGCGTCATGAGTGGCTGATTCATCTGCACAAACCTTTGGGCGTCGCAATTTTGCTGTTGGTGGTCGTGCGCCTGGCCGTGCGCTTTTCCACGCAACAGCCACCGCTGCCGGCGGATCTGCCGGGTTGGCAAGCGCTGGCGGCCAAGGCTTCGCATGTTTTGCTGTACGCCTTGATGTTGATTCTGCCGCTGCTGGGTTGGGCGATGATTTCGGCGGCGGGGGATCCCGTGATGCTCAGCAGCTCGTTGCAGTTGCCGTCGATCGTACCGGCGAATGCGCAGGTGTTTGCGTTCCTGCGCAAGGCTCACGGGTATCTGGCGTACTTGCTGTTCCTGACGGTGCTGCTGCATTTGGCGGCGGCGTTGTTTCACGGTTGGGTGCGCCGCGATGACGTGCTGGACAGCATGTTGCGGGGCAAGGATCGCGGCTAAAAGATCGCAGCCTGCGGCAGCTCCTACAAAGACTCGTGCGGTTCACACGGTCGGCGTAGGAGCTGGCGAAGCCTGCGATCTTTTGATCCTGCGCATTCAGCGCAAGGTGTTGACCATTTCCGCCACGGTCGTCAGCACATCCTTGCCCAATTGCTTCGAGCGTTTGCCAGACCAGCCGGTCAGCGCATTCGGCGCATCGTTGTTGTCCTTGAAGGGCATTTCGAGGGTCAGCGACAGGCAGTCGAATTTCTGACCGACGCTGTTGCACGCCAGGGTCATGTTGGCTTTGCCCGGTTCGTCACGGGTGTAGCCGTGCTTGGTCTGGAAGTCCTTGGTCAGGTGCTTCAGATGACTGCGGAAGTGCTCTTCGAGTTTTTCGATCCGTGGCGTGTAACCCGGGTTGCCTTCGCAACCGGCGGTGAACACGTAGGGGATTTCTTCATCGCCATGGATGTCGAGGAACAGGTCCACGCCATACTTTTCCATCTGTTGCTGAACGAACAGCACTTCCGGGCTGATTTCCTGGCTGGCGCTCTGCCAGGCGCGGTTCAGGTCCTGGCCCATCGCGTTGGTGCGCAGATGACCGTGGAAGGCGCCGTCCGGGTTCATGTTCGGCACCAAATACAGATCGGCGCTGGTCAGCAGTTTGTTCAATACAGGATCGTCGTGTTTTTCCAGGCGTTCGATCACGCCTTCCATGAACCATTCGGCCATGTGTTCGCCGGGGTGTTGCTGGGCGATGATCCAGACTTTGCGCTGACCTTCGGCGCCCGTGCCTTTACGCAGTAGCTGGATGTCTCGACCTTCGACACTTTTTCCGGTGGCCAGCAGTTCGGTGCCAGCCTTGGTCAGCGCTTGCTCGATCAGCCAGTCGTGACGGCCACGGCTGTAGGGTTCGAAGTAAGCAAACCAGGCGTGGGTGGCGGTGGCTTCAAGGCTGAAGCGCAGGCAGTCACCTTCGAAAATGGTCGGCACCCGGAACCAGTTGACGTGGTCGTAGGACGCCACCGCCTGATAACCATCCCAGGCTTTGTTGTAGGAGGACTTGCTGGCATTGTTCAGACGAAACCAGTGTTCCTGACCGACGTGCAGACCGCTGGCCTTGAAGTGGAACCACTGAAAGTGCTGGCTGCGGGTGTCTGGCTTGATGGCCAGCAGGGCTTGCAACGGATTGCTGATGTCCAGCACTTCAATGTTGCCACTGTCGAAGTTGGCACTGATGTCGAAAGAGGATTTAGCCACGGCCATAGTCGATTCCTGAATATGATTTTATGGCTGTTACTTTACACGCTGGGAAGGGAAAAACCGGGGGAAATTCTGGGTGAAGCGGGGGGGCGTCCTCCTTGACGCCGACGAAGCTTAGAGACTGTGCGATTGATTCTCAAGCGCTATTTATGAATAGTTTGGGCCAATGAAGCCGGGCTTCTCTTGCCAATGGATATTCTTTTGATATCATCCGCGCCATTCGAATTTGCAGCACCTAAAGACTTCATTAGCCTGAAGGTAAAGCCAGAATAACTGGCAAAAAAAAGACCCGGCAAAAAGCCGGGTCAAAAACCGTGATTAGCCTGATGAGGAGATAGTCCAGGAGACCGACCTAAGGTCACTTGGACAATCGACTGATCTCGCGACCAGCTGCGTGCAATAATAATCATTCTCGTTTGCAAGTCAAATGTTTTTATCTGCGCGATTGGAAAGTTCTTTCCCGTCCTCCTTGTCAGTACCCGTGTCTCACCCGTTCTGATCGCCCTCCAGGGATCGATCCACCATCGCCCTGGCCATGTCGATCATGTGCACCGTCGAAATCGCCAGGTCCCGACTTGCGCCCTGCAAATTGTTGGCTGACTCGTACGCGATAGCGGCTGCACAACGCAGCAAATCGGTGGCATGGACCAGCGCCTCTTCGCAGCTGATGTTGCGGTTTACGTCAAAGAAACGTTCTTCGACCACGTCCTCTGAAACAGCTGGTTTCAAGTAATAGTCCAGCGCTCGTTGCGCGGCGGCAGAGCCTTTGGGCGAGGTGAGGGAAGTGTCGATGTGCATGTCAGGCAGGTCGTTGCAGGGGATGGACATGGCGATGGCAAACTCCGTGATAGATTCAGATCCGTGAACCCATCCTAGTACGTACTGTATTTATGACGAGAGATTAAATACTACAATTTGTGTTTTGACGGCTGGAGGCGCCCACGTATCGTGCCGCACATGGATAAATGGATTGAATTGGTCAAGGCCAAGATGAGTGAACTCAAAGTCACTCAAGAAGAACTCGCAGATCGCCTCGGGATGTCCCAGGGCGGCGTCGGCCACTGGCTGAACAAACGCCGCGACCCCGGCGTCGTCAACATGAACCGTGTGTTGAAGGCGCTGGGCATGGACTTTCTCGAAGTGGTGCTGGTGATCCGCGAACCACTCCTCCTGGAAGAGGAGGAGATGCCTCTGGCGCTGAAGTACAACCCGTACTTCCGCTACCCGGTCAGTGACTGGAAGGAGCCGGCGCAGCTGCGCGATGGTGAGCTGACGGTGTATCGCAAGGAGGAACGCTTCGAGCTGACCGACTACCACGCCCAGGGCCCGGCCTTCTGGCTGAGTGTGGTGGGCGATGCGATGACCGCGCCCACGGGTATCAGCATTGCCGAGGGCATGATGATCCTGGTGGACCCGGCCATCGTGCCGGAACCCGGAAAACTGGTGATCGCCCAGTGGCCGGACAGCGCCGAGGCGACCTTTCGCAAGCTGATCGAAGAGGGCGGGCAGCGTTACCTGGTTCCGCTCAATCCGACCTATCCGAAGGCTATCTTCACCGACGAGTGCCGAATTATCGGCGTAGTGGTCCAGGCAACCGCCAAATTCTAATCAGATCGGTCCTCGCAAGACGTAGGACCGATCTTCATTTCATGCTTCTTCAAACTCGACCAGCGCACTGCCTTCGCTGACCATCTCGCCTTCCTGGCAATACAGCGCCTTGATCACCCCGGCGTGTGGCGCACGAATGCTGTGCTCCATCTTCATCGCCTCCAGCACCACCAGCTGCGCCCCGGCTTCGACCGTTTGCCCGGCTTGCACCAATACCCGCACGATGCTGCCATTCATGGGCGCGGTCAGCCCGCCGTGATGGCTGTGACTGGCCTCGACGGCGCTGATCGGGTCGTAGGACTCGATGCGGCGCAATTCACCTTCCCATTGCAGATACAGAACGTCGCCCCGGCGGATTGCCCGATGCTGGCGGCGCAGGCCGTTGTGCTCGGTCAGCAGTTGCTCGCCCTTGAGTTGAGCGGTGTGGGCATCAGCGTCGCCCAATGTCAGCGCGCGATCCTGGCTTTCACAACTCAAGTGCAGGGTGATTTCTGTCGGCAGTCCGGCACGGAAACCGTTGCTGTTGGCCCAAGGTGAAACCGGGTCATCGGCTCGTGGAGAACTCGGCTGACTTTGGGCGAACGCCTGGGCGGCGGCTTGCCAGAATTCGTCACTGAGGTCTGAGGCGACTGGCAGTAGTTCTTCCTGATAACGCGGAATGAATCCGGTATCCAGTTCGGCCGCCGCAAACGCCGGATGGCCGACGATCCGGCGCAGGAAGTTGATGTTGGTCTTGAGCCCGCCAATGGCAAACTCATCAAGCATGCTCAGCAGCCGCAGTCGCGCCTGTTCACGATCCTCGCCCCAGGCAATCAGTTTGCCGAGCATCGGGTCGTAGAACGGCGAGATCTCATCGCCTTCTTCAACACCACTGTCCACCCGCCGTCCCGGACCTTGAGCGGATTCACGGTACAGCTCCAGTCGACCGGTCGCCGGCAGGAAATCATTGCCCGGGTCTTCGGCATACAACCGCACTTCGATGGCATGGCCGATCAGCGGAACCTCGGCCTGAGTCATCGGCAGCGCTTCGCCACGGGCCACACGAATCTGCCAGGCCACCAGATCGAGGCCGGTGATGGCTTCGGTGACCGGGTGTTCGACTTGCAGGCGTGTGTTCATCTCCATGAAGAAGAACTCACCCCGCGAATCCAGCAGGAATTCCACAGTGCCGGCGCCGACATAACCGATGGCCTGTGCCGATCGCACGGCGGCCTCACCCATGGCGCGACGCAGTTCCGGGCTCAAGCCTGGAGCGGGTGCTTCTTCAACGACTTTTTGGTGCCGACGCTGAATCGAACAGTCACGTTCGTTGAGGTACAGGCAGTTGCCATGCTGGTCGGCGAACACCTGGATTTCCACGTGACGCGGTTTGAGCAGGTACTTCTCCACCAGCATCCGCGAATCACCGAACGAGGATTTCGCTTCACGTTGGGCCGAGGCCAGGGCTTCGGCCAACTGGCTGACGTCCTCGACCACTTTCATGCCTTTGCCGCCACCGCCCGCAGTGGCCTTGAGCAGCACCGGATAACCGATGCGTTCGCAGGCGTCGCGGAAGGTGTCGAGGTCCTGAGCTTCGCCGTGATAGCCAGGCACCAGCGGCACGCCGGCGGTTTCCATCAAGGCTTTGGCGGCGGATTTGCTGCCCATGGCGTCGATGGCCGAGGCGGGCGGGCCGAGGAAAATCAGGCCCGCATCTTCGATCGCACGGGCGAACCCGGCGTTCTCGGAAAGAAAGCCATAACCCGGATGAATCGCCTGAGCGCCGCTGGCCTTGGCGGCGGCGATCAGTTTGTCGATTTGCAGGTAACTGTCAGCGGCTTTACTGCCACCGAGGTCGACGCGGATATCTGCTTCGCGGCTGTGTCGGGCTTCACGGTCGGTGGCGCTGTGCACGGCCACGGTGGTCAGGCCCAGGGCTTTGGCGGTGCGCATCACCCGGCAAGCGATTTCGCCGCGGTTGGCCACCAGCAGGGTGGTGAGAACAGGTGCGCTCATCAACGCGGCTCCTTGGTGGTGGTTTCGGCTTGCCAGCTCGGCGGACGTTTTTGCAGAAAGGCCCGCAGGCCTTCCTGACCTTCGGGGCTGACGCGGATGCGGGCGATGGCGTTTTCGGTGTAGCGGCGTAGTGCCGGGGTCAGCGCGCCGTGGCCGACTTCGCGCAGCAAATCCTTGCTGGCACGCATGGCGGCGGGGCTGTTGAGCAGCAGGTTGTCGATCCACTGTTCGACTTTTTGCTCCAGCTCAGCGATCGGATAACTCTCCGACAACAAGCCGATTTCCCGCGCTCGTTGTCCGCTGAAACGCTCGGCGGTCAGTGCGTAGCGACGTGCCGCGCGTTCGCCGATGGCTTGCACCACGAACGGACTGATCACCGCCGGGGCTAGGCCGATACGCACTTCCGACAGGCAGAACTGCGCGTCATCGGCGCCAATCGCCATGTCGCAGCAACTGATCAGGCCCAGCGCACCACCGAATGCAGCGCCTTGCACCACCGCCAGCGTCGGGACTTTCAGCTTGGCGAGGTTGTACATCAATTCCGCCAGTTCCCGGGCATCGTCGAGATTGGTGTGGTAATCGAGTTCGGCCGATTGCTGCATCCAGGCCAGATCTGCGCCAGCGCTGAAATGCTTGCCGCGTCCACGCACCAGCAGGAAACGCAGGCTGGCGTCGCTCGACACTTTATCCAGGGCGAGGATCAGTTCGCGGATCATTTCGGCGTTGAAGGCGTTGTTCTTTTCTTCACGGCTGAGCCACAGGGTCGCAAAACCACGCGGGTCGCTCAGCAGTTCGAGGGTGTTGAAGTCGCTCATATATATCCGTCTCCACAACTCTTGTGGGAGCGGGCTTGCTCGCGAACGCGAACCGGTTTTACGATTGCTTCGCAATCGAACGGGGGCAAGCCCCCTCGCCACACAAGCCCGCTCCTACAGAAAATCACATCCGGAACACGCCGAAGCGGCTCGGTTCGATTGGCGCATTCAGCGACGCCGACAAGGCCAGGGCCAATACATCGCGGGTTTGCGCCGGGTCGATGACGCCGTCGTCCCACAACCGGGCGCTGGAGTAGTAGGGATGACCCTGTTCTTCATATTGGTCGAGGATCGGTTGCTTGATCTCGGCTTCCTGCTCGGCGCTGAAACCGTGGCCACTGCGTTCGGCCTGTTCGCGTTTCACCTGCACCAAAACACCCGCCGCCTGCTCGGCACCCATCACGCCGATGCGTGCGTTCGGCCACATCCACAGGAAACGTGGATCGTAAGCTCGCCCACACATGCCGTAATTACCGGCACCGAAACTGCCGCCGATGATCACGGTGAATTTCGGCACCTTGGCGCACGCCACGGCGGTCACCAGTTTCGCGCCGTGCTTGGCGATGCCGCCGGCCTCGTATTTCTGGCCGACCATGAAACCGGTGATGTTTTGCAGGAACAGCAATGGAATGCCGCGCTGACAGGCCAGCTCGATGAAGTGCGCGCCTTTCTGCGCGGCTTCGGCGAACAGAATGCCGTTGTTGGCGAGGATCGCGATCGGGTAACCGTGCAAGTGGGCGAAGCCGCACACCAGGGTCGTCCCGAACAGTGCTTTGAATTCGTCGAACACCGAACCATCCACCAACCGCGCAATCACTTCACGCACGTCGAACGGCTGCTTGGCATCCGCCGACACCACGCCGTACAACTCGTCGCTGGCGTAAAGCGGGGCGATCGGCGTGCGCTGTTGCAGCTCACCGAGTTTGCGCCAGTTGAGGTTGGCAATGCTGCGCCGCGCAATGGCCAAGGCGTGTTCGTCGCTCTCGGCGTAATGGTCGGCGACCCCGGAAATCTTGCAGTGCACATCGGCCCCGCCGAGGTCTTCGGCGCTGACCACTTCACCGGTCGCGGCTTTTACCAGCGGCGGGCCGGCGAGGAAAATCGTCGCTTGCTCACGCACCATGATCGCTTCGTCGGCCATGGCCGGCACGTACGCGCCACCGGCAGTGCAGGAACCCATGACCACCGCGATTTGCGGGATGCCCATGGCGCTCATGTTGGCCTGGTTGAAGAAGATCCGTCCGAAGTGCTCACGGTCCGGGAACACTTCATCCTGACGTGGCAGGTTGGCGCCACCAGAGTCCACCAGATAGATGCACGGCAAGCGATTCTGCTGGGCGATGGTTTGGGCACGCAGGTGTTTTTTCACGGTCAGCGGGTAATACG
The DNA here is from genome assembly GCF_019956495.1 of Pseudomonas sp. BF-B-26. Classification (NCBI taxonomy): domain Bacteria; kingdom Pseudomonadati; phylum Pseudomonadota; class Gammaproteobacteria; order Pseudomonadales; family Pseudomonadaceae; genus Pseudomonas; species Pseudomonas sp. BF-B-26. The sequence goes on from NZ_JAHBDP010000139.1 coordinate 10,184, forward strand.
AGCCACCTTTTACGGTGGCGTCGTTGGCGACGATCATGCATTCGACGCCTTCCACGCGACCGATCCCGGCAATCACGCCAGCGGCCGGAACGTCTTCGCCATATACCTCGTAGGCCGCCAATTGGCTGATCTCGAGAAACGGCGAACCCGGATCGAGCAGGCGATTGATCCGTTCACGAGGCAGCAGTTTGCCCCGCGAGGTGTGGCGCTCTTGCGCCTTCGGGCCGCCACCTTGCTGCACTTTGGTGAGCAGGGTGTGCAGGTCGTCGACCTGTTTGAGCATCGCCGCGCTGTTGGCCGCGAACTCCGCCGAACGGGGGTTGAGCTGGGTATGCAGGATAGCCATGGACAGCTCCGTTTAGCGGGTTTCGTTGAACAGTTCGCGACCGATCAGCATGCGACGGATCTCACTGGTGCCGGCACCGATTTCGTACAGCTTGGCGTCACGCAGCAGACGACCGGCCGGGAATTCGTTGATGTAGCCATTGCCACCGAGAATCTGGATCGCGTCGAGGGCCATTCGGGTCGCGCATTCGGCGCTGTAGAGGATGACGCCGGCGGCGTCCTTGCGGGCGGTTTCGCCGCGCTCGCACGCTTGCGCTACCGCATAGAGGTAGGCGCGGCTGGCGTTGAGTTGGGTGTACATGTCGGCGACCTTGCCCTGGATCAACTGGAATTCGCCGATGCTTTGGCCGAACTGCTTGCGGTCGTGGATGTACGGCACGATCAAGTCCATGCAGGCCTGCATGATCCCGGTCGGGCCGCCGGACAGGACAACGCGTTCGTAATCGAGGCCGCTCATCAGCACCTTCACGCCGCCATTGAGCACGCCGAGGATGTTTTCTTCCGGTACTTCGACGTCGTCGAAGAACAGCTCGCAGGTGTTGGAACCGCGCATGCCGAGCTTGTCGAATTTGTTGCTGCGGCTGAAGCCTTTGGAATCACGTTCTACGATGAACGCGGTGATGCCGTGGGGGCCTTTTTCCAGGTCGGTCTTGGCGTAGATCACGTAGGTGTTGGCGTCCGGGCCGTTGGTGATCCAGGTCTTGCTGCCGTTGAGGACGTAGTGATCGCCGCGTTTATCGGCGCGCAGTTTCATCGACACCACGTCGGAGCCGGCATTCGGTTCGCTCATGGCCAGGGCGCCGATGTGTTCGCCGCTGATCAGCTTCGGCAGGTATTTGGTTTTCTGTTCGTGATTGCCATTGCGGTTGATCTGGTTGACGCAGAGGTTGGAGTGCGCGCCGTAGGACAGGGCGACCGAGGCCGAACCGCGGCTGATTTCTTCCATGATCACCACGTGCGCCAGGTAACCCAGGCCAGCACCGCCGTATTCTTCCGGGACGGTCACACCCAGCAGGCCCATGTCGCCGAATTTACGCCACAGGTCGGCGGGGAACAGGTTGTCGATGTCGATCTGAGCGGCGCGTGGTGCGATCTCTTTGGCGACGAAGGACTGAACCTGATCGCGCAGCATGTCGATGGTTTCACCGAGGGCAAAGTTCAGGGATGGGTAGCTCATGGGTCACCTTTTGGCATTTTTGTAGGGTAGGGAGGGCCGTGATTTGGTTCTCACCTTTACGTTAACGTAAGCCTGTGACGAATGGCTGTCAATCGCCCTTTACGTTAACGTCAACTTGAGCGAGAGTAGAGCCAGTTTCGACACGGTAACGCGGACCGACTCTGTGGGAGCGGGCTTGCTCGCGAATGCGGTTTGTCATTCAACATTCATGTCGATTGACCCGCCGCTTTCGCGAGCAAGCCCGCTCCCACAGGTGACGTTCGGCAACCCACTAATAAAGACAATAGGGGTCGTCATGGATCAACCCAGTGCAAGCCCGCAGCGCAGTTACACCCGTGGTTCCCAGGACAAAGCCTTGCTGGCGATGACCATTGGCGAGGCGTTCGATAACACCGTTGCGCAGTACCCGACCGGGGAGGCGCTGGTCGTGCGCCATCAACAGTTGCGCTACACCTGGCAGCAACTGGCCGAAGCCGTGGATCTGCATGCCAAAGCGCTGTTGGCGCTGGGCTTGCAGACCGGTGATCGTCTGGGTATCTGGGCACCGAACTGCGCCCAATGGTGTATCAGCCAGTTCGCCAGCGCGAAAATCGGCGTGATTCTGGTCAACATCAATCCGGCCTACCGCAGCTCCGAACTCGAATACGTGTTGAAGCAATCCGGTTGCCAATGGCTAGTCTGCGCCGGTGCCTTCAAGACCTCCGACTATCACGGGATGCTGCAAGGCCTCGTTCCCGAACTGGCTGAGCAATCCATCGGAAAGTTACAAAGTGAACGCCTGCCGGAGCTGCGCGGTGTCATCAGCCTTGATGCTCAGCCGCCATCGGGTTTCCTGCCGTGGTCGCAATTGACCGATCTTGCGGGGAGCGTGTCGGCGGAGCAGTTGAGTGAACGTCAACATTGCCTGCATTTCGACCAGGCGGTAAACATCCAGTACACCTCCGGTACCACCGGTTTCCCCAAGGGCGCGACCCTCAGTCACTACAACATTCTCAACAACGGTTACATGGTCGGCGAAAGCCTCGGCTTGACCGCGAGTGATCGTCTGGTCATCCCGGTGCCGCTGTATCACTGCTTCGGCATGGTCATGGGCAACCTCGGTTGCATGACCCACGGCAGCACCATGATTTATCCCAACGATGCGTTCGATCCACTGCTGACCCTGACTACCGTCGCCGAAGAAAAGGCCACCGCGCTTTACGGCGTACCGACCATGTTCATCGCCATGCTCGATCAGCCAAAGCGCTCTGAATTCGATCTGTCGAGCCTGCGCACCGGGATCATGGCCGGGGCGACCTGTCCGATCGAAGTGATGCGGCGGGTCATCAGTGAAATGCACATGAGCGAAGTGCAGATTGCCTACGGCATGACGGAAACAAGTCCGGTGTCGTTGCAGACCGGTCCGTCAGACGAACTGGAATTGCGCGTCACCACCGTCGGTCGCACCCAGCCACAACTGGAAAGCAAGATCATCGACGAGGCGGGCAATCTCGTGCCGCGCGGCACTATCGGTGAGCTGTGCACCCGCGGCTACAGCGTGATGCTCGGTTACTGGAACAACCCGCAAGGCACCGCGGAAGCCATCGACCAGGCCGGCTGGATGCACACCGGTGATCTGGCGAGCATGAACGACGAAGGCTACGTATGTATTGCCGGACGTAACAAGGACATGATCATCCGCGGCGGTGAGAATGTTTACCCGCGGGAGCTGGAAGAGTTCTTCTTTACCCATCCGGCGGTGGCGGATGTGCAAGTGATCGGGATTCCGTGCTCGCGGTATGGCGAAGAGATTGTCGCCTGGATCAAATTCCATCCGGGCCACAGTGCTACCGAGCAGGAGCTGCAAGCGTGGTGCAAGGAGCGCATCGCGCACTTCAAGACACCGCGTTACTTTAAATTCGTCGATGAGTTTCCGATGACCGTGACCGGGAAGATCCAGAAGTTTCGGATGCGTGAGATCAGTATCGAGGAATTGCGCGGTAACCAAGACTGACAACATTCCCCTTGTGGGAGCGGGCTTGCTCGCGAACGCGGTGGATCAGTCGACACATGCAGTGACTGACACGCCGCGTTCGCGAGCAAGCCCGCTCCCACAATTTGATCGAGGAAAACACGAATGCCGGAAAGCACAAAGGGGAGCCGAAGCTCCCCTTTAATTTTGTCGTTGCGCGTGCTCTTTTTTTATTATTGAGGGGCGGTCTGTTGTTGTTTTTGGAAACCGTGACCCTTTACCGCTGTTTTTGTCGATCCCCATCCGGGATCAAGAGCAAACGTATTTTTTTGAGCGCTGATCTACTTTTTCGCTAAGCGATCCAACCAGTTCGGGAGCTACCTGAAGGTAGTTTTATTGTTCTCTGCCCGGTTGCGGGTTACTCCGAAAAGCACCCTGAAAAGCACATCCTCTCCAAAAAAATCTGTTAGCTGCGTCTCTGCCGTGTTGTTTTTGTTATGTCAGAGTCGTTACGTCTTATTTTTATTAGGTTTGCCGCTTTTTTTGTTCTTGTTATGCCATAGAGATAGCAGAAGCCGTGCCAACTTTTAAAAATCCTTTTAAATCAATAGTTTATGATTTTGTCGGATTTTTCGTTCCGTCAAAACCCGACAATTTGTTTCCGTGTTACTCGCTTGCGCCCCACGTTTCAGACGCGGCGGTAACACCCCGGCACAGCCGCGCACTCACTGTGCGCTACGAGCCTTGGCCACGCGCGAACCGGTCGGTCGCCCCAGCACTGTGCAAATCTGCTGACCGGCCAGAATCAAGGCGTCCAGGTCGATACCGGTCTCGATACCCAGGCCATTGAGCAGGTAAACCACGTCTTCGGTCGCGACGTTACCGCTGGCGCCCTTGGCGTATGGGCAGCCGCCGAGGCCGGCGATGGAGCTGTCGAACACCGAGATGCCTTCCAGCAGGCTGGCGTAAATGTTGGCCATGGCCTGGCCATAGGTGTCGTGGAAGTGCCCGGCCAGTTTTTCACGGGGTACATCGGCCGACACCACGTCGATCATCTTGCGGGTCGCGCCAGCGGTGCCGGTGCCGATGGTGTCGCCCAGGGAAACTTCATAGCAGCCCATCGCGTAGAGCTCGCGAGCGACCCGAGCGACTTGTGCAGGCGCGACGTCACCTTCGTAAGGGCAGCCCAGCACACAGGACACGTAACCGCGCACGCTGACACCGTGTTGCCTGGCGGCGTCCATGATCGGCACGAAACGCTCCAGGCTTTCGCTGATCGAGCAATTGATATTGCGCTGGGAAAACGATTCCGACGCGGCAGCGAAGACCGCGACTTCCTTGACCCCGGCTGCAATGGCGTCTTCAAACCCGCGCAGGTTCGGGGCGAGTGCACCATACGTCACGCCAGGCTTGCGCTGGATTTGCGCGAAGACGTCGGCGGAACCGGCCATTTGCGGTACCCATTTGGGCGACACGAAACTGCCGACTTCTATATAGCCGAGCCCGGCGGCGGTCAGCGCGTCGACCAGTTGCACCTTGTCCGCAACGCTGATGGGTTGGGCTTCGTTTTGCAGACCGTCGCGTGGACCGACTTCGACCAGGCGTACGTGATTGGGGAGGGACATGGCAATGGACCTATTGTTATGGACGAACACTGTTCAAATGTGGGAGCGGGCTTGCTCGCGAAAGCGGACTTACATTCAACATTGATGTTGGCTGACTGATCGCCTTCGCGAGCAAGCCCGCTCCCACATTAGATTTGTGTAGACCTACTGAATGACTTGCTGGTTTTTGATGGTCTGTTCCAGCGCCTGGGTGCAACGCTCCTGTGCGGTGTCCAGCTCCAGCTTCATCTGTTCGATGTCGAGCATTTGCTGCTCCAGCTGTTCGCGGCGTTCGGCGATTTTGGTCAGCATGGTTTGCAGCTGTTTCTGATTGCCACCGGTGGGGTCGTAGAGCTCGATCAACTCGCGGCATTCGGCCAGGGAGAAACCAATGCGCTTACCCCGCAGGATCAGCTTCAGGCTGACCTTGTCACGGGGCGAGTAAATGCGTTCCTGACCGCGTCGCTCGGGGCTGAGCAGGCCTTGCTCTTCATAAAAGCGAATGGCCCGGGTGGTGATGTCGAGCTCGCGGGCGAGGTCGGAAATGCTATAGGTCTGGCTGCTCATGGAAGCGCTCGAAAAAGGTCATGGCGCTAAGCTAATGGCAGGTTGACGTTTACGTCAAGCAGCATGAATCTTCAGTGTTCTTGCGGGCCCATTCGCGAGCAAGCCCGCTCCCACATTTAACCCAGTTCTTTCAGAAAGAATGCGATCGAATGTGGGAGCGGGCTTGCTCGCGAAGAACGATGACGCGGTGCCAAGCCCTACACTTTATCGAGCTTCTTCTCATGTGCCGTCACCTGCTGGCACAACTCGATCATCTGCTCGCGCATCCAGCGGTTGGCCGGGTCCTGGTCGGTGCTTTCGTGCCAATAAAGGTGGGTTTCCACCGGCGGCACATCGTTGACCGGCAGGTTCACCGAGTACAAATCATGGCGACGGGCAAAGCGTTCCGGCACGGTCATCACCATGTCGGTCTGCTGCAACACCTGAGATGCCATCAAGTAATGCTGGGACCGCAGAGCGATCTTGCGCTGGATGCCCATTTTGCCCAAGGCCAGGTCGACATGACCCAGACCGCTGCGGCGGCTGGAGATATGGATATGGGTCAGCGACAGGTAATCGTCGAGGGTGAACTTTTCTTTGCCCGCCAGCGGATGGCCCTTGCGCATGGCGCACACGTAACGGTCCTCCATCAACTTGACGTGGCGCACTTGCGGGTCAGTGTTGAGGGGGGCATCGACGGCGAAATCAAGACGCCCGGCCGCCAGTTCCTTGGTGGTCTCGCGGCGCTTGGACAGGAAGCTTTCGATGATCACCGTCGGTGCCAGGCGACGCAGGCGCTGGAACAGCGGCGGCAGGATCACCGCTTCAGTGAGGTCGGTCATGCTGATGCGGTAGGTTTTGACCGCCTGCAACGGGTTGAAAATACGGCTTTCCTGCACCGACACCCGCAGCAGGGAGAGGGCGTTGCGCACCGGCCCGATAATGTTCTGCGCCATGGGCGTCGGGACCATACCCTGAGCGGTACGCACGAACAACGGGTCATTGAAGGTCTCGCGCAGACGGGCCAGGGCGTTCGAGACCGCCGGTTGAGTAATGCCGACAATCTGCCCGGCGCGGGTCAGGTTGGCTTCGGTGTAGATCGCGTCGAAGACGATGAAAAGGTTGAGGTCGACCTTGCTCAGATTCATTGCGCGGCACTCTTATTGTTTGGGGCTTTTTGTTGTGGCCGGAGGCCTTGGCGATCACCCGATCATATATCGGTGATGAATGTTAATACACGCCGAGAATAGGCTAGGTAAATTTTCGTAGCTGTTCTAGCATCGAATGCATGACCTGAACAACTCATCAAAACCCTCAGTCAAAAGGTAGAGCTGCCCATGGATTTCGCTTATTCGCCCAAGGTGCAAGAACTGCGTGAGCGCGTGACCGCGTTCATGGACACCTACGTTTATCCCGCCGAAGCGGTGTTCGAGCGCCAGGTCGCCGAGGGCGATCGCTGGCAGCCGACCGCAATCATGGAGGAGCTCAAACTCAAGGCCAAGGCTGAAGGTTTGTGGAATTTGTTTCTGCCTGAGTCCGAACTCGGCGCCGGCCTGACCAACCTCGAATACGCGCCGTTGGCCGAAATCATGGGTCGTTCGCTGCTGGGCCCCGAGCCGTTCAACTGCTCAGCGCCAGACACCGGGAACATGGAAGTGCTGGTGCGTTACGCCAACGAAGAGCAGAAGCAACGCTGGCTCGAACCGTTGCTGCGCGGCGAGATCCGTTCGGCATTCGCCATGACTGAACCGGACGTGGCCTCGTCCGACGCCACCAACATGGCCGCCCGCGCCGTGCGTGATGGCGACGAGTGGGTAATCAACGGCAAAAAATGGTGGACTTCAGGCGCCTGCGATCCACGCTGCAAGATTCTGATCTTCATGGGCCTGAGCGATCCTGACGCGCCGCGTCATGCGCAGCACTCGATGATTCTGGTGCCGGTGGATGCCCCGGGCGTGAAGATCGTTCGTCCGTTGCCCGTGTTCGGTTACGACGACGCACCCCACGGTCACGCCGAAGTGTTGTTCGAAAACGTCCGCGTGCCGTACGAAAACGTCCTGCTGGGCGAAGGACGCGGCTTCGAAATCGCTCAGGGTCGCCTTGGCCCGGGACGGATTCACCACTGCATGCGCTCAATCGGCATGGCTGAACGTGCATTGGAACTGATGTGCAAACGGGCGGTAACCCGTACTGCGTTCGGTAAACCTTTGGCACGCCTGGGTGGCAACATCGACAAGATCGCCGACTCGCGGATGGAAATCGACATGGCTCGGCTGCTGACATTAAAAGCGGCGTACATGATGGACACCGTCGGCAACAAGATTGCGAAAAGCGAAATCGCTCAGATCAAGGTTGTCGCACCGAACGTGGCCTTGCGGGTGATCGACCGGGCGATCCAGATCCATGGCGGGGCAGGGGTGTCCAACGATTTCCCACTGGCTTATATGTATGCGATGCAACGCACCCTGCGCTTGGCCGACGGTCCAGACGAAGTGCACCGCGCGGCGATCGGCAAGTTCGAGATCGGCAAGTACGTGCCCAAAGAAATGTTGCGCAACAGCCACTGATTAATGTGGGAGCGGGCTTGCTCGCGAAAGCGGACGGACATTCAAAATCAATTTTGACTGTTCAACCGCTTTCGCGAGCAAGCCC
>NZ_JAHBDP010000140.1:0-16957 GCF_019956495.1 Pseudomonas sp. BF-B-26
ACATTGATGTTGATTGGCCCGCCGCCCGCGTCGGAACGCCGCCCGGAGCAAGCCCGCTCCCACAGGGGATTTGCGGATGTCTGCAGAGATGTTTTTCGGCGTGACGAGGCAGCGGAGCCATGTGATCCTTGCGCCTTTTGCCAAGGGCGATCCTGATCCATGACGCTGTCATCCGCTGCTTCACCCCGCCTCATCCGCATCGCCGCTGCCCTGTTGATCGGCCCGGACGGGCGCACGCTGTTGGTCCGCAAGCGCAGCACCGAAGCGTTCATGCAGCCGGGGGGCAAGATCGAAGCCCATGAGCAACCGGTCCAGGCGCTGGCCCGTGAACTTGAAGAAGAATTGGGCCTGGTCATCGATCCGGCACACGCCACTTATCTCGGGCAATTCTCGGCACCGGCCGCCAATGAGCCGGGTTTTACCGTCCAGGCCGAACTCTTTCAGCTGACCATCGATTCAGACGTATCGCCGGCGGCGGAAATCGAAGAGGTGCGCTGGATCGACCCGGCCACTGACGGCAATGTCACGCTGGCGCCATTGACACGGGACCTGATCCTGCCGTTTTATCGAGCCTTGTTAACCGAAACTGCCTGATTATTCCCGGACAAAGGACTGCCCATGATCCCGCTTCAAGACTTGCTGATTTTCGCCGCTGCCGCGTTGCTGATGGTGCTGACGCCGGGGCCGAACATGATTTACCTGATCTCCCGTTCGATCTGCCAGGGCCGCAAGGCCGGTGTGACGTCGTTGCTGGGTGTGGTCGCGGGGTTTTTCGTGCACCTGTTCGCGGCCGCTGCCGGTTTGACCGCGGTATTTCTGGCGGTGCCGATGGCCTACGAAGTGCTGAAGTGGGCCGGCGCGCTGTACCTGATGTGGTTGGCGTGGCAAGCCGTCAAACCGGGTGCGCGTTCACCGTTCGAAGCGCAGCAGTTGCCGCCGGACTCGTCGCGCAAACTGATCACCATGGGTTTTCTGACCAGCGCCCTGAACCCGAAGATCGCCGTGTTTTACTTGTCGGTGTTTCCGCAGTTCATTACGCCTGAGCATGGCTCGGTGTTCACGCAAAGCATCACGCTGGGGCTGACTCAGATCGGCGTCAGTTTCAGCGTCAATCTGCTGATTGCGCTGTTCGCCGCGGGCATCGCCTCCTGGTTCGTCAACAACCCGTCCTGGCTGGCGGTGCAGCGCTATTTCATGGGGTTCGTGCTGTCGGCGCTGGCAGTGCGACTGATGCTGGAACAACGACGGATGGCTTGAACATGTGGATTGAACGGCTTGATGCCAGTCATGCTCTGGATTATCGGGCGCTGATGCTCGAAGCCTATGACCTGCATCCCCAGGCGTTTACCTCCAGCGTGCGCGAACGTGCTGTGATGCCATTGAGTTGGTGGGAATCACGCCTGAGCGGCAAACTGGACGTGGTATTCGGCGCGTTCGAAGGCGGTGAGTTGGCGGGCATCGTCGGGCTGGCCTTCGAGCCTCGGGAAAAGGCCAGGCACAAGGCGACATTGTTTGGCATGTACGTATCGGGCAAGGCCCGGCAACGCGGAGTCGGTTATCACCTGGTACAGGCTGCCCTGGCTGAAGCGCAGGACCATAAAGGTCTGAGGCTGATCCAGCTGACCGTCACCGCTGGTAATGAGGCTGCGTTCAAGTTGTACCAGCGTTGCGGTTTCGTCCAGTTTGGCCTGGAACCTTTGGCGGTACGGGTCGGTGAAGACTACTTCGACAAAATCCACATGTGGCGGGAACTCTGAACCCACCGCAATCCCTGTGGGAGCGGGCTTGCTCGCGAAAGCGGTGTCAAATTCAACAATAATGTTGACTGAAACACCGTATTCGCGAGCAAGCCCGCTCCCACATTTTGATCGTCGTCAGGCTCTAGCGAACTGCGCTGACGCCATCCAGTGTCGAGAACGACGTGTCCTTGGCCGTCAGCAGGAAGTCGCGCATGTACGGCGCATCCAGCATGTCGGCGCGAATCCCCGCGTACAACGTCGCAAACAAACCTTTCTCGCCCAGCCGCTTGGCCTTCACATAACCCCGTGAGCTGTATTCATGCAGCGCCCAATGGGGCATGCCGCACACGCCGCGGCCGCTGGCCACCAATTGCATCATCATCACCGTCAGTTCCGACGTGCGGACCTGAGCCGGTTCGATATCGGCCGGTTCCAGGAAACGGGTGAAGATGTCCAGCCGATCACGCTCCACCGGGTAGGTGATCAGCGTTTCCGTGAGCAAATCTTCCGGGACGATGTAGGCCTTGCTCGCCAAACGGTGCTGATTGGCGACCGCGAGCATCGCTTCATAGGTGAACAACGGCACATAAGTGATCCCGGCCAGTTCCAGCGGGTCGGAGGTCACCACCAAATCCAGATCGCCACGGGCCAGCGCAGGCAGCGGGGCGAATGAGAAGCCTGAAGCCAGGTCCAGCTCGACTTCCGGCCAGGCATCGCGGAACTGGTCGATGGTCGGCATCAGCCATTGAAAGCAACTGTGGCACTCGATCGCCATGTGCAAACGCCCGGCAGTGCCACCGGCCAGCCGCGCGATATCGCGCTCGGCGCCGCGCAGCAACGGCAGAGTGGCGTCGGCCAGTTGCAGCAGACGCAAACCGGCGCTGGTGAAGCGCACCGGTTTGGTCTTGCGCACGAACAACGGCATGCCCATGCGCTCCTCCAGTTCCTTGAACTGGTGGGACAGGGCCGACTGCGTCAGGTGCAAGCGGTCGGCCGCATCCACCAGGCTATCGGCTTCGCGCAACGCGTGCAGGGTCTTCAGGTGACGGATTTCAAGCACCGGGGGCTCCATGAGGAAAACTTGTGATCAACACGAAAAGGTTGAGTTTGTCTCATGTTGGGTTAGCTGTCGACAATAGCGCCATGTTTTACAGCAACTTTTAGAGGGAGCAATTTCACATGGCCTTGGCACACACACTGGGTTTCCCGCGCATCGGCGCTGACCGCGAACTGAAAAAAGCCCTCGAATCCTACTGGAAGGGCGATCTGGATCAGGACGCGCTGAAAAGCGTCGGCCGCCAATTGCGCGCCACCCATTGGCAATTGCAGAAAGACGCCGGCATCGACCTGCTGCCCGTGGGCGACTTCGCCTGGTACGACCAGGTCCTGACCCACTCCTTGACCTTCGGTGTGATTCCCGAGCGTTTCGACAGCGCCAAGGACTCGCGCGGCCTGCCGACCCTCGATACCCTGTTCGCCATGGCCCGTGGCGCCACGACGGCCTGCTGCGGCGGCGAACACAGCAAAGCGCAATACGCCCAGGAACTGACCAAATGGTTCGACACCAACTACCACTACCTGGTCCCGGAGTTCAGCGCTGATCAACAATTCAAACTGAGCTGGGAACAGCTGTTCGACGAAGTCGACGAAGCTAAGGCCCTCGGCCACAACGTCAAACCGGTGATCATCGGTCCACTGACTTACCTGTGGCTGGGCAAAGCCAAAGGCAATGACTTCGACAAGCTCGACCTATTGGAACGCCTGCTGCCAATCTACGGTGAAATCCTCGGCCGTCTCGCCGCTCAGGGCGTGGAATGGGTGCAGATCGACGAACCGATCCTGACCCTTGACCTGCCACAGGCCTGGAAAAACGCTTTCGAGCGCGCCTATCACATCCTTCAATATTCGCCGTTGAAAAAACTGGTGGCGACTTACTTCAGCGGTCTGGAAGACAACCTCGGCCTGGCGGTCAGCCTGCCAGTACAAGGCCTGCACATCGATGCCGTGCGCGCCCCGGATCAACTCGGCCAGGTGCTGGACCGTCTGCCGACCTACAAGATTCTCTCGGTGGGCCTGGTCAACGGTCGCAACGTCTGGCGCTGCGAACTGGAGCAAGTGCTGGCGCAACTGCAGCCGGCCCAGGAACGCTTTGGCGACAACTTGTGGGTCAGCAGTTCCTGCTCGCTGCTGCACAGCCCGGTGGATCTGGATCGCGAAGACAAACTCGACCCGGAACTGAAAAGCTGGCTGGCATTTGCCGTGCAGAAGTGCGGTGAAATCGCCGTGCTGCGCGATGCCCTGAACGACCCGCAATCACCCAAGGTGCAAGCCGCCCTCGCCAAAAGCCGTGCGATTCAGGCCAGTCGCGCCGAGTCGCCGCGTATCCACAAAGCCGAGGTGCAGGCACGGATAAGCGCCATCCGTGACAAGGACAGCCAACGGCACTCGCCGTTCGCCAAACGCATCGAGCAGCAACGTGCGCGATTGAAACTGCCGGCCTTCCCGACCACCACCATCGGCTCGTTCCCGCAGACCGGTTCGATTCGTCTGGCACGCCAGGCGTTCAAGCAAGGCAAGCTGTCGGCCAACGATTACACCGACGCCATGCACAGCGAAATCCGCCATGCCGTGCAAGTCCAGGAACGCCTGGGGCTGGACGTGCTGGTGCACGGTGAAGCCGAACGCAACGACATGGTCGAGTACTTCGCCGAGCAACTGGACGGCTACCTGTTCACCCGTTTTGGCTGGGTGCAAAGCTACGGTTCGCGCTGTGTGAAACCGGCGATCATCTATGGTGACCTGAGTCGGCCGAACGCCATGACGGTCGACTGGATCACCTATGCGCAAAGCCTGACCGACAAGGTCATGAAAGGCATGCTCACCGGTCCCGTGACCATGCTGATGTGGTCGTTCCCGCGTGAAGACGTCTCGCGCAAAATCCAGGCGCAGCAACTGGCGCTGGCCCTGCGTGACGAAGTGGTGGACCTGGAAGCTGCCGGTATCAAGATCGTGCAGATCGACGAAGCCGCCTTCCGTGAAGGCTTGCCGCTGCGCCGTGCGCAATGGCAGGAATACCTCGACTGGGCGGTAGAAGCGTTCCGCTTGAGCGCCTCCGGTGTGCGGGACGAAACCCAAATCCACACTCACATGTGCTACAGCGAATTCAACGACGTGATCCAGTCCATTGCGGCGATGGACGCCGATGTGATCACCATCGAAACCTCGCGCTCGGACATGGAATTGCTGGAGGCTTTCGAGGCCTTCGACTACCCGAATGACATCGGGCCGGGCGTGTATGACATCCACTCGCCACGGGTGCCGGACACGGCGGAAATGGTGAAGTTGATGAGCAAAGCCGTGAAGCGCATTCCGGCTGAGCGGTTGTGGGTGAACCCCGATTGCGGGCTGAAGACCCGGGCTTGGCCGGAGACTGAGGCGGCGTTGGTGAACATGGTGGCGGCGGCGCGGCAGTTGAGGAGTCAACTGGCTTAAGTCCTCGTTCCGTAAATGTCGCCCCGGCAAAACAAAACCCGCTGACCGGTTAACGGTCAGCGGGTTTTTACTGCTTAAGTCACTTTGCTCAGAACGACCCAGGCCATGTCGTAATCATTGCCGTTGCCACTGGGCTGGCCGCTGTCGAGATAAAGCGTTACCTCAGGAACGTTCGGCGTGAAATACAAATCCAGAACCATCCAGTTAAAGGAGCCAATCGTCTGATAAGGCGATGCGGCACCTGTGCTGGTGCTTAAGCGAAGCACCGGAGAGTCGTGACGGCCATCCATTCGGGCTACGGCAAATTGGTATCGGTACATGGCCCCCGGTTGCAAGTTATAGAAGGACTTTTGCAATACCGTACCGTGTGAACGCATCGTATAGGTGTAGTTGTTCAGCGCGTAAAAGCCCCTTCCGGGAGCCGCGTAAAATGAAAAGTCACTCGCGCCACCACCCGCCCCGCCCGGGGCCCAACCTTGCCAGGCCACGTATTTGAAATCTGCAAGATCGCTTAACAACCCTTGCTGAACGGTGAAAGCGTGTGGCAGCGATTGTTTGGAACCATCGATGGTTCGCGCCGTGATGACATGCCTGGTCACTGCGAACCACCGCGCAGGGACCGTCCACACGCCGTTGTCTGCAACCGGGAAGCGCCCGAGACTGGCGTCGCCATCATAGACGTCGACCTGCTGTTTCGGGGTTGCCTTGCCTTGAATGATGATGTTGCTCTGGTAGTAGGTTGCGCCGTTATTGGGTACCTGGCGGTCACCAGTCGTGACGGAAGTAATGGTAGGCGTCTGCGCTTCCTGCACAACAAAGGCCCAGATGGCGGAGGGCCGGTTTGTGCCGGGGTTCTGCACGGTGAAACTGTACGAGCCCGGCGCCAGGGTGGCGAGGGTGTGTGACCAGGTTTTCCCTGCGGTGGAGGTTGGTGTGGCCACGATCACGCCATGGTTGCGCAGTTCTACGGGGACACTCACTCCAGCAGTGCCCGTCAGCGTTGCCCGGGTGGCAAATGTCTGGCTGTTGCGGGGGATATCGCTGCCATTGCCGTCCTTGACTATCGTGATGTCCGGGTTCGGAATCGGTGAGCCGATGTTCAATCGCCGCCGTTCCGAAACCCGTTGGGTTTTGGTAAAGGGGTTGGTGACGGTATAGACCAGCTCGACGGTGTTGTTTCGATTGGCCAGCAGTTTCTCGAAGGGCACGGTTCGCGTAATGTCTTTGCCCACCATTTCAGGCTGCACCTCTATCGGCGGTGACGACCAGGAGTCCTGCTGGTTGGCCCCAATGAAGTCGAGCCTGACGATGTGCAGGGCACGCATGCCGGGATAAGGCTCGATGGTGACCGCTGCACCGTTGGGTACATTTTCCGGGATCAACACATCGTCTTTCGCATCGATGACTTCCGGTCGCAGCAATTGGGCCGTGATGTCGCCGATTTCCAGCACCAGGGTTTCGGAACCCACGTCTTCAGTGTCTTTGCGGCGGACGGTGTACTCGACCAGTACCTTGGCCCCTTCCCATTTTTCAATATGGTCTTTGGGGACGGTGAACTCGATGTCCTTGTCCACCATATCCGCGCTGACGGGGCTGGACGCCGCGTAGAAATCCTCTATTCCTGCCGCCGTTATGACGTACCAGTAAATGTAAACGACATCGTTGAGAATGATGGCGCCTGGCTGGCTTTTCACGATCACGTGGGCCGGGTCGGTGTCTACCGCGACAGACCCCCCTTTGGCTTCAGGCACCACAGGTGCAGCCAGCTTCAGGGGCATGCCGATCATCTTGGCGTAGGTCGTGCGTGAGTAGCGCGGGGTGGTGGGTTTGGCGGCTTGGGTCAGTCTATAGTCAACTTTGACGAAACCCCGAGCGATCAGGTGGACCCGGTCATAGGGAATCATGAACGTGTGCGAACGGCTCGACGCTTCGGGTTTCCATTGCATATCCACGGGCACCTGACGGCCACCAGCGCTGACGCCGCGCCAGCTCAGATCCACCACGTCCCCAGGTACAAAACTGACTTTGGAGGAGAAGATATGTGTTTCGACGTCCTCCCCCAGCAGTGCATCAAGGTCGAGCTGTTGTTCGCCATCCGCCTTGTCGATAACGGGGGGTTCGAGTAGCACGAGCGTGGGGTCGAACAGGAAGAAGATCGGAGGCGCATCGGCAGCGCTGTGATTGTCCACCACATCCTTAAGGTGATAAGTGAGCCGCAAAGGATTTACGGGGGGCAGATTCGTCAGGAGGTTTTTAGGGATCGTGAACTTTATGGGCTTGCCAACCTGGCTGGTAGTGACCAGGGGCAGCTCGATCTTTTTATCTCCCCACAGGACAAAAATGGTGGAGTTCTTGCGCATGTTCTCGTAGGGCGCGATGGTGATGGGCACCCCGTTGTTGTCGTCCAGATAGTCCTTGGTGACGCCGTTATCGAGGATGTCCCGCTCCACCTCGATAGGCGCCAGTCCCTGATGGAAAGCCTCCGTCGGATCCGGGTCCGGTCCGCCGGGCAGGGTGGTTTTGATCAGTACTTTCAGTGCCGGTGAGCGTTCGTAGTCGCCCCCGACATTGCTGATCCTGCGTACGCCGACCACCAGATCGCACACGCCGTCGGGCAAATCATTCTGTGAGATGACCTGGAGTATCCGTAGATTCACCTGTGTATCACTGACAGTGCCATTCGCAAGTGTGATCGGGATCCCAGACGAGTAGATCGCTTCAACTATCCAGTGATCACCTGCCGACATGCTGCTCCACGGGTCGATCGCCGTTATCAGCCCTTTTAGCTGGTTTATTTCTTCCTGGAACGCGCGTCTATTGATACCGTATTCGGCCTCATCATCCGCCAGCAGGCTGATCAAGCTGGTTATCACGAGCACAGGAACGCTATTGACTCTGATATCGCCGGGTTTTGGCAGCGGTGGAAGCAGGTCAATTTGCCGTGCTTTGACAGGGGGCTCGGGTGTGTTGAAAACGCTCATGGCGGATTACCTCTGAACAGGTGGGTAATGGGAGTCAATCGATCCTGCGGGTGTTGCCGACAATGAAGACCTGGACGTACTTCGAGCGTCGGCGTTCGCCGCTGGCGGTGACTTGCGTGTACGCCACGTTGGCAAAACCACCGGCCAGGCGCTGGACCACGGCGTTGGACACCTCGAAGGTCAGCGCTGTCTGGGAGGCAACCGTTCGAGAGTCGGTGAACAGCTGGGGCAGGCCTGTGCGGGGTTCGCCTCGCCAGTCGAGTTCCACCACATCCGTTGGGGCAAAGACCGAGGCCGGGGTCGCGACCGTCACGATGACGGACTTGGCCCCTAGCGCAGTCATGTAGATGGCGTTGTCCTGATCGGTTTCGGACACCACCGGGGCGGGCAGGCGTTGTGCGTGATTGGCGTCCTGGATATAGACCATCAACCCGATCGAGTGGTCAGAGGCCATGTTGCCCACCTCGTCAGTTACCCAGTACTGAAGCAAGGCCTGGCCACTGCCGTCGGCCGCGATCATTTCCTGGGAAATCGTGAGCTCGACCGGTTGACCGATCTCGGACTTCAGAACCTTGTGTGCGATGCGCCAGCCGACATACTGAATCGCCACGGTATCGTTGGGGCGCATGCCCTGCCAGGGCTGCACGGTGACAATGACGTCCTGTGTGCCGTCGATGATCGACGGCGTAATGACGGGGGGCCGCAATAACCTGTGGCCCGGGTATTCCGGTTGTGGGTCGATTCCCCCGGGCAGTTCGGTTTTGACGAACACCTCAAGATGCCCCGACTCCACGCTATTGACCCGGTAGAACCAGGTACTGAAGCCCTCGGGAATGTCCTTGACCTGGACTCTTCTCAAGAGCGGCTCGCCGTTATAGTCACTTGGCACGGTGAACCAGATGATCGGCAGGGCGGGCGAGGTCGGGTGGCGAATGAACACTTCCACCCGGTCACCGACGAAGATTTGTGTGGGGGGAATAACGATCGCCATACCGTTGATGTTGCCTCGGGCCAACGTTCGGTTGATGCCCACATCCGCGTCTTCGATCGCCGTGAGGGCGCCGGGAATATCAAGCCTGCTTTCGCTCACGATCGAGGTGGCAAACCGGGCGGGGCTATTTTCCACCAGTTGTTCGTCAATATTCATGATGTGTCCTCAAGTCAGAGCGAACTGATGCCGCCAGATCACAGCGGATGGGCTCTTATTTAAGGTTCCGGCGTTGAAACCGGCTACTGTCAAATGTGACAGGTCAAGGCACTTTTCAGACGGGTGGCAAGCTTCGCCTATACGCCGCAGGGGCATTACCGCCCCCCGGCGCTGGTGGTGTCAGAGGTTCTGGAAGTGCTGCAAGGCTAACGGCCTGCCGATTTCACCACGCCAGATAGAGTCGACCGGCGCACCGGTTTGCGCCTGTTTTTGTTGCCATTGCAGGCCGAGTTGGCGTTGTTGCGCTGTTTTGAGATGGGCTCTGACGAACTCGTCGAAGCGCGGTTGGGGCTTGTTGTAATGAAAATGGGCATACCACAGGGGCTGTGCCGGAGTTTGCGTCAGGTCGAGCACTTCGTACTCCTGCAGGAAGTCCCTGCGCCCGTTCTTCGGGCGTGCGAGCTCGGTCAATTCACCGTTCTTGCGAATCTGCACCGCACCCTGTTTGAGCAGATAGTCCAGATACCCCTCTGTGGGCGTCTGGCTGATGAGGGAGTGCCGGATGCGTAAGTCTTGTCCTTTGCGCGTCAGTTCGGCAGCCTTTTCGCGCAGTTGCCCGATGAGAGGGGCCTGGGGGTCGAGGCGTTCGATCTGGCTGGCGCGCAGGCGAAGCTCGGTGGCTTCAGTCAGCATCATGTGTTCAAGGTCGACGGGCAGCATTTTTTGCCTGGCGTAGGCTTCGACCTTGTCCTGGTACGCCGCCTGGGTGTTCAGGCGACTCTTTGCCTCCGCCAACAAAGGCCTGACATCCGTGGGGGCATGCTGTTGGCTGACCCGCAGGGGATTCTCCTGCAGACGGTATTTGCCGTGTAACCCTGGCAACCAGTTTTCGGTATAGCCATCGATGCCCTTGAGTGTGAATCGATCCTGGCCGCTGATCACGTCACCGATCAACAATTGACCTTGTTCGGTTTCAAAGATCTTTTTCACGATAGGCCCGGTCGGCCGTGGCACAGATGTTTGCCTGATGGCCTGGCGAGCTCGTTCGGCGGTTTTTTCTATGCCGTCCAGGAGCAGCGGGACATAGGTGAGATCGAAATGTTGAGGATAGCTGGCTGTCCATGCCGTCAGCTCCTTGCGAAATTGATCGTAGGCCGCCAGACACTCTTCAAGAATCCTGGTGCGTTCCGCGGGGCGGGCGTTCACTTGGTGAAGACAGTGTTGGGTAGCCAGGACCCGATCGATCCTGGCCCGTGCGTCAGCCATCTGGGTTTGCAGATAAAACCAGGAGACATCATTAACCGCATCAAACCGACTGACGACTTGCAAGTATTGACCCGTTTTCAGGTACTGCCGGTTCTCCGGCAGCAATGCGGCTGCCATTTTGTTTTTTTCTGTCGCTACGACTCTTCGTTGAGCGTCATTGGTGATGCGTTTGCTCCATTCATCAATCTGTGCGCTGGTCGCGTCGATCAATTCGAGCGCCTTGACCATCCCTACCCGTGCATTTTTGCGCTGTTGCAGAAGGCTCAATATGGGCTTGAAGTCTGTGTTGGGCAGAGTATCCGACTGGTTTGCAAAATCGTCGAGTTCCTCCAGGTGCTGAGCGATGCGCCTGGCGCCAAACCTCAACCGGTGCAGTGAGCGGTCCACTATCACCCAGGCCATTCGGCTTTTTACGTCGTTAATACCTGCCCGTTTGTTGCCATGGCTCAACGGCAACAGTTCTTCGAGTTCCAGGTAACCGGTTTTGGCCAGTTCTATTTCTTTCAGGCAAGCGGCGTCCAGGTGCTTGATTTGTGCCATGTGGGTTTGAGGTGGGCTGATTTTGTAGCGCTCCAGCGCCTCATTTGTGCGCTTGCTCAGGGTGCTCAGTTGCTCGATCCTGGTATCGGTGCTGGCTGTCAGTGCTTGTTGGCGCCGAAAAACCCGATCGACCCACCAACGCGGCAGTCGCTCGCGGATGACCGTCGGCCAGATCGGATCAAGCCTGTTGGCCAGGTAACTTTGTACCCCACCCCCTCCCGCCAGGCCGCCATTGAAGGCAGTCCCGTAAACGGCGAAGTGAGTGTTCCATTGCCCGCTGGCATCGAGGGCTACGGGTTGTTTATAGCTTTTGAGCTGAGTCCCGCTCAGCCGCCAGGCCCCGTCATGCAATTCCACCTTGTAGATGATTCCGTACCTGACAATGAAGTCACCGTCGGCGTGTCGATAGACATTGCGATAAACGCCGTCCGTACCGGGTTGAAGGCCCGCCAGGGAAACTGGTTTTTCGTAGTGATAACCAGCGAATCTCGCTGCAATATGCCGGGCCTCACGTGCCGATATCAGCGGTGTGGACGAAGCGTCAGTGCCTCTGAACATCCTGCTCAACTGGCGATGAAACGTTCGTGTGCGGATCGCGCTGAGCCGCAAGCTGAAACCCGAGAGAAAGTCCATGCCTGCATCGATCAACGCCTGCAACACCATGGTTATTTCAGCCATGCCTTGCACGTGATTACCTTTGCGAAAGGCCGCGACGGCTTGATTGGCGCTGTTCCAGGCATCATAGAGGCCGACACCGGTACCGATGATGGGCAAGACGCCAATGGCCATTTTCAAATAGGTGAACACCTTCTCGCCCTTGACTGCGTATTGCTCCAGAAAGAGTTCGCTGTTGGAGCGTGAGGTGTTGCGATGAGCCAGGATCAGGCGGCCCATCTCGGCATGCAATAGATGGGCTGGTAATGAAGTGCTTTTGGGCCACGGGCGCCCGACACCGATGATCCCGTCGAAGTTTTTCAGCAAGGCTTGCGTGATGCGGCCCAGGTGATTTGCCTTTAGGCCATCAAGGGCGCGCTCTGCCAGATAGTTGGCCATTTCACTGCCAAGGCACAGATCGAACAACGCCTTTCGGGCTTGCTCCAGACTGTCGTATCGGCGCAGGAACACGCCGTCCGGGGTGTCGGGCAGGTACAGCAGCGTGAGTCCGCTGATTTTCTCCTCAATGAAGGTAATGCCCGACAGGGTGGTTGGCTTGTAGTCCGTATCTTTGCCTCCCGCGCTCAACAACGCGGGCAGCAGTACGATCTGCTGGCCATTGGCGGACCAGTCCTGCGCCGTCGCGGCCTCAATCGCGACGTTGAGGATTTGCCACTCGGTGGCGTTGATTGCACCTCGCAGGAGGGCAAAGCGTCCCTGAATGGCGAGTTGCAAGCGGTAGGGTTCGAGCAGGCATTCGTGGTGGTATTCACGTTCGAATGCCGATGCTGTCGCCGGTCCGCTGTAGGTGCTGCGTATCAGCTCTTCGTAGTGCTGCGCCAGATCGAGTTCCGGCACGAGGGCGCACAGGTACGACAGGGTGATGCCTTTGACCAGCGCATCGCGCTCGGTATCGGAGCTGGCGGTGACTTCGACACGCATGAAGCTCAAGCGCTGCTTGATGCTGTCGTCGATGTTCAGCAGCGCCAGTTCATGGATCGACAGTTTGCTGCGGCTTTGGCTGGCGACCCATACGGTTTTGGTCGGCGTTCCCGGTGCGCCTGGAGCCACGGTGAAGTGTTGTTCGGATGTCACTGCATCAGGCAGGTCCAATTGCACGGCGAAGCTGTGCTGGAGTGAGAAATCCTTGCGCAGCCGGGCATCGATGCGTTTGGCGGCGAAGTCACTGACCAGCGGCAAAGTGAGCTCGTGTAACGCGTGGGCGCGTTGCAAGGCTGGTACATAGCGTTCGATCAATGCATTGAGCTGCAAGCGTTCACCCGGTGATGCCTGGGTGAGCCATTGGGGGAACTGGCGGGTCAATCGTGCGCTCAGGTTTTGCTCGACGATTTGTGCGAAAGCGAGGTCGCGGTTCTGGTGGCTGGGCACCTGCAGGGCGGCAAGCGTCTGCTCGCGTAACTGTCCCAGTGCGTTCGCGTGTTGTGCGGGTTGGGAATCGATGGGGTATTGCTGGCGAATCTCGGCTGCGCGGCGTTCGAAAGTCGCGACTTGTTGATGCAAGCTGTACTCGAAAGGGTCGGTGGCGATCGGGGTCAGGTGCAACGCCGCGTGCCCGTCGGCGGCATGCAGTTTAAACAGGGAACGCTCCATTTCCCGGCGATTGGCGAACCGTTGCAAACCTCCGCCAGCACCGGTGCAGTAGAGCAACAGGCTTTGCGTCGAGGACGGGTCTTGCAGCGTCACGGTGTCGGCGAAAACCAGCAGCCCCTCCAGCTCCTGACGCTGCGAAACGGTTTCAATGTCGCCGGTTTCGCTGACCGATAAGGTCACGAAGGCAGCGGCGCTCTGATCGGAACGATCGGCGCTGGCAGGCGTTTTCAACACGGCTTCAAGCAGGCGGTGTTCGGCGGTATCGATCTGCTCCAGCTTGAGTTGGATGCTGGCCTCGGCTTGCAGGGCCTTGAGTCTCGTCTGATAGAGTGCGGCGTATTGAATGTTGATCGTCGACGTATCGAAAACGCGCTCGCGCTCCAGCAGGGCGGATGCCGCGGTCATGGCGGCCTGGTCGGCCTCGTCCAGGGATGCAAACAGGGCCTTGAGCGCTGTCACCTGTGGATTGTCGAACGTCTCCTGATCGTGTTTTTTCAGCATGTTTTCGATGGCGCTGTATTGCTGCCTGAATGCGGCCTTGCGCACGAACAAAGAGAATTCGTGCCCGGGATTACCGAGCGGGAAGGAGGGGGCGAGCGCCTGATCGTCCTGCTCGTGTACCGGTGCGGGGAGGTCCGGCGCTGCGCTAAAGCCTCCTTTTGCGCGGCGTCGCGCGTCGACTTGATCGACAGCGAGCAGTGCGTAGGCCGCCTGTTCGGCAATGTCGTCGCCAAGGCCGGTGCATGCGCTTTCCAATTGAATGGCATGCAAACGCTCCAATAATTGGGCTGCACCGACCTCCAGCGGGGCACTCGGGTTGTTGTAGTCGACAACGCTGTGACCGTCAGTCGTGACACTCCAGGGGATTTCGTGTTGATGCCTGATCAGCCAACTGTCCAGCTCGCTGCGCTGACTGAAGTGCAACAGTGCGGGCCGGTGGGTGGGCAAATACAGCAACTGCTCGGTGGATTGTCCCCCGTAAAGACTGATGTCCAGCACACCAGGAAGTTTGGCGAAACGATTGTCAGCGCGTTGCAGGGCCAACTGTTCGGCGATGACTCGCTGGCCTGCCACTTCGGATTTTCCGTCGACAGGATCGAGGATCGCCAGCAGCGGCTTTAACTGCTCGGCACTTAACGCACCCTCGGCGAGGGCCAGTTGGCCTGCCGCGTCAACGTGTGTGCGGTACAACCGGGCGGCCAGGTGCCGTCTTGATAATGGCGAGCCATTGGCCCGGCCGTTCCAGTACGTGTTCCAGCCGTCCGTCAGGCGCTGCTTCAGACCCAGGGCCTTGAGTTGTTTGAGCAGCTCGACGGCAGAGGTGGCGAAGTGTCGATGGCTGCGATCGATCCCCGTAACCCGACAGGTCGGGATATGCCGCGGGTCCAGATCCGGTTGTTGCAGCAGGAAGGCGCAGGCTTCTGTCAGGCTGCAACGGCGCGAAGAGCGCTCGGCGGTGGCCGGAAAAAACAGGCCGACCCGCTCGCCATCCAGATCCAGTCGTTGCCTGAGCGTTTGCGTCAACAGGCTGTGAACGCTGGGGGAGGTCGCCATGAGCTTGAGCATTTGCTGCTGGCTGTCTCGCCAGCGCTGCGAGGCCTGGAGGAACGAATGTTCATTCTGCATCGCCGGGATGGTGGCGAGTGCGAGGCCAAAATCACTGAGGGTGATTGGGTCAGTGTCGTGATGTTGTTCGAGCATGGTGTGCCTGGCTTCAAGGTGGACGGTTGGCAGGCATTGAATGCGAAGGGGCTCGGGCGGTGGTGGTACATAGTTATCGCATTGACCGTTCAGCGAACTTCATCAAACTGTCACGTAACTGTGGCAGCGCGCTTGAACAAACTTCATCAGACTCGCGCTCTACTGGAGTCCTGCGTTTCGGTGTTTTTCATGCGTGCACGATTTTTTTCCACAGCGGTTTTCCTGGCCGCGCTGTTGTTCGGCCTGCCGTCCCTGGCGGCGTCTCGTTGCGATATCAATGTTCCGACCGAACGGGTCGATCTGGCACAGGTGAGCCTGGCGTACCAGAGCATCGGCCGTGCCTCGGACCCTGCGTTGTTGCTGGTGATGGGCCTGGGCGGGCAGTTGATTCACTGGCCGGACGAGGTGGTGGTCGCGCTGTGTCAGCAGGGTTTTCGGGTGATTCGCTATGACAATCGCGATGTCGGGCTCTCGACCTGGCGGCAAGCCCCCCCTGACGCCAACCTGACCTTCGAAGTGCTGCGCTACAAACTGGGTTTGCCGGTGTCGGCGCCGTACACCCTGACCGATATGGCAGACGATGCTTTTGGCTTGATGGATGCGTTGCACGTCGAGCAGTTCCACGTGCTGGGCGCGAGCATGGGTGGGATGATCGCCCAGCACATGGCGGCGATGGCGCCGCAACGGGTCGAGAGCCTGACCCTGATCATGACCAGCTCCGGGGCCGAAGGCTTGCCGGCGCCGAGTGCGGCGTTGGTGCAACTGTTGTCGCGTCGTGGGGCGCCCAATCGCGAGGTGGCACTGGAGCAGCAAGCCGATTTGCTGGCGGCGCTGGGCAGCCCGACGGTGAGCGATGATCGGCAAGTGCTACTGCATCAGGCGGCACTGTCTTATGACCGGGCGTTCAACCCCGAAGGCGTGAAGCGCCAGATCATGGCGATCCTCGCCGAGCGCAGTCGTGTGGCGCTGCTCAATCAACTGCGCGTACCGACGCTGGTGGTTCACGGCACTGCTGATCCGTTGCTGCCGGTCATGCACGGCGTTCATCTGGCGGCGCATATCCGCGGCAGTCAGTTGAAGCTGATTCCGGGGCTGGCGCATCGATTCCAGGAAGCGTTCAAGGCGCCGTTGCTGGCAGCGGTGTTGCCGTATTTGCAGGCCCATCGCGAAGACACCTCGCATTGGGCGCAGATTGATCCGGTGGCGGAACACAAGCTCCTGTAACCCCCCAATCCAACTGTGGGAGCGGGCTTGCTCGCGCGGCGCCGAGGTCGGGTTTGCGTTTCGCACGGATGGTAACAGTCGCATCTACAACACCTTCGACGCCCACCGCTTGCTGTTCTGGGCGGGGCTGGAAGGGTTGCAGTTCAATCTGAAAGAGGCGCTGTTCAAGGCGTATTTCACCGAGGGCGGCAATCCGTCCGACCCTGGGCAGTTGGCGCAGATCGCCGAAAGCGTGGGGCTGGACCGGTCGCGAGCCGAGGCGATTCTGGCGTCGGATGAGTTCGCCAAAGAGGTTCTCGAAGAAGAGCAGTTGTGGCTGTCGCGAGGCGTCAATTCGGTGCCAACGGTGGTGTTCAACGGACAATACGCCGTCAGTGGCGGTCAGCCGGTCGACGCCTTTGTCGGCGCAATTCGGCAGATCATGAGTGAAGCGAAGGGCGGGACAGTGAGCTGATCCTTTGGCACGCGCGGTCACTGTGGGAGATTCTATGGTTGAGGGAAAGCCCTCAACTGGCTTTTGGCTGATATTCGCTTTGCCCTTTCAGCAAGGCGAATACCACCCGAGCAAGCTTGCGAGCCAGCATCACCAGCGCCTGAGTG
The DNA here is from genome assembly GCF_019956495.1 of Pseudomonas sp. BF-B-26. NCBI lineage: Bacteria > Pseudomonadati > Pseudomonadota > Gammaproteobacteria > Pseudomonadales > Pseudomonadaceae > Pseudomonas > Pseudomonas sp. BF-B-26. Next base: position 16,956 of record NZ_JAHBDP010000140.1, read on the forward strand.
GT
>NZ_JAHBDP010000141.1:0-16915 GCF_019956495.1 Pseudomonas sp. BF-B-26
GGCCATAACATTCAACATCTATGCTGGATGTGCCGGCCTCTTCGCGAGCAAGCCCGCTCCCACATTTGATTTGTGGCGTCCACACCTGTTGTGTTCATGAATAGAGTTCGCTCCTTGAGTCGTGATTTACCAGGTGCCGGTCGTCGACGTTGGCAGGCTGAGTTTTCCAGTGTCCACGAAACGCAGGGTGCCGAACACGCCGCCCGCGAGTTTGCCGTGCAGGACGTAGGGCAGGTTGTCGAGGGTTTGGGTTTTGCTCAGACCCAGGGTCTGGCGCAGCACGGAGAACGCCGAAACACTCACCGGAACGGTCAGCACGGTTTCGGAAAAACGTGCAATCGAGCCCGATTGATCGCTGACGCCGGAGGCGAGTGGCTGGCCGTTGACTTCCAGGTCCAGGGCGACGCCGTTGTAATTGATGGTGGTCTCGTTGGGATTTTGCACGCGTATTTTCACGGCAAAGCGTACTTCCATGTCCTGGCTTTGCAACGGCTCGAAGCCGACCACGTTGATGTTCAGCGGGTCGCGATTGGGCAGCAGGGCGCAGGCGCTCAGGGAGAGCAAAAACAGGAAAAGGACAACGGCGTGGACACTGCGCATGAACGTGCTCTCTTAAAGAAAAGGCCAAACCACCAGTGGCTCGGCCTCGAGCATTTTCTAGCGGTTCAAGGGTGCGACAGCGGCAGGCGAGACGGGTTCACCCTTGGCCGGGACATCCGGGTTTTCCATGACCCGCAGGATCGAGGCTTCCGGATCGAAGTCATCTTCTTCCAGCTCGATGAATTCCTCGGGCAGGAAGATATTCAGCACGATTGCGCACAAAGCGCCGACGGTGATCGGCGATTCGAAGATGTTGTGCAGCGCCTTCGGCAACTCGCGCAGCACTTCCGGCACCGCCGCGACACCCAGGCCCATGCCGAGGGAAATCGACACGATCAGCATGTTGCGTCGATGCAGGCCGGCTTCGGCGAGGATCTTGATCCCGGCGACGGCGACGGTGCCGAACATCACCAGTTCAGCGCCACCGAGTACCGGTTTGGGCATCAGTTGCAGCACCGCGCCGATCATCGGGAACAACCCCAGCACCACCAACAAACCGGCAATGAAGAACGCCACGTAGCGGCTGGCCACGCCGGTGAGCTGAATCACGCCGTTGTTCTGGGCGAAGGTCACCATCGGCATGCTGTTGAACACGGCGGCCATGGCCGAGTTGAGGCCGTCGGCGAGCAGGCCGGACTTGATTCGGCGGATGTAGATCGGGCCTTTGACGGGCTGCCGGGAAATCATCGAGTTGGCGGTCAAGTCACCGGCGGCTTCCAGCGGCGACACCAGGAAAATCACCGCCACTGGCACAAACGCCACCCAATCGAAGTTAAAGCCGTACTTGAACGGCACCGGCACGCTCATCAGGGGGACTTCGGGCAGGCTGGCGAAATTGACGTCACCCATCAGCCAGGCCACGAGATAGCCGAGGGTCAGGCCGATGACAATCGCACCGAGGCGCAGGAACGGCACATCGACCCGGTTCAACACCACAATCGTTCCGAGTACCAGGGCCGCCAGGGCCAGGTGACTGGCCGCGCCGAGGTCCGCCGCACCGAAGCCGCCGGCGATGTCGGTCATGGCGACTTTGATCAGCGACAGGCCCATCAGCGTGATGATCGTGCCGGTCACCACCGGGGTGATCAGCATCCGTAATTTACCGATGAACTGGCTCAACACCACTTCGATGAAGGCAGCGAAAAAGCACACACCGAAGATGGTCGACAGGATCTCATCGGTGCCGCCACCCCGGGCCTTGACCATGAAACCGGCACTGAGAATCACGCTGATGAATGAGAAGCTGGTGCCTTGCAGACACAGCAGGCCGGAACCGATCGGGCCGAAACGTCGTGCCTGAACAAACGTGCCCAGCCCCGAGACGAACAGCGCCATGCTGATCAGGTATGGCACTTCGCTTTGCAGGCCGAGGGCGCCACCCATGATCAGGGTCGGGGTGATGATGCCGACGAAACTGGCGAGCACGTGTTGCAGGGCGGCGAAGACGGTGGCGGTCAGGTGCGGGCGATCGTCGAGGCCGTAGATCAGGTCGTTATTGCGCGGGGCAGGGGCTTTTTCAGAGGCGGTCATGGTGGTGTGCATGCCAGAAGGCGGGCCGGGTCAAAAATGGAGGCGCAGGATGCCAGAAAGACTATTTTGTGGCGAGCGATGAGCCACATACCCAGCACGATCCTGTGGTCGCGGGCTTGCTCGCGAAGGCGGCGTATCAGTCGATATCAATGTTGGATATGCCGGCCCCTTCGCGAGCAAGCCCGCTCCCACAGGATCGTCGCTGTATTCAAGCGAACGCGGCCAGTAGATCTTCTTCAAAGGCTTTCTGTGCATCCCCCGGCACCTGGGCGCGATGGCGGGCCAGATGAAACGCCACGTCGAAACTCATATCGTCACGGCGCACGGCGCTCAGCAATCCTTTGTCTTCCCAGCTGCGGGCAAAGTGTTCGGGTAAATAACCGACATGCTTGCCAGAGAGAATGAAGGCGAGGGTGCCTTCGACTTGCTCCGAGCGCGCCGAACACCTCTTCCCCTGGAAGGGCTCGTCGCTGCGCAGGAAGCGGTAAGGGTGATCGACCCGATCGCAAGCCTGTAGCGCTTGATCGTCAGGCGCATCATGGGTGAACAACGGATGGCCGGCGGCGCAATACAGGTGCTGGGTTTCGGTAAACAGTTCGCGGTAGTCAAAAGCGCTTTGCACTTGAGAGAAATAGCCGATCGCCAGGTCCAGTCGTTGTTGCAGCAGCAACCGTTCCATTTCGCCGGGCATGGCGCTGATCAATTCGATGCGGACTGATTCGTCCCGTTCACGAAAGCGCCGAATCGCATCGGCCACCCGTTGCAACACGGATTGATCGAGCGCTTCGGAGAGCCCCAAACGAACCTCGCCAATCAAGCGCCCGGCCACACCATTGGATTGATGACGGAAGGCTTCGATGGACTCGAACAGGCTGCGAGTCGCACTCAGCAGTTGTTCGCCCTTGGGCGTGATCTTGAAACCACCCTTGCCGCGACTGCACAGACGATAGCCGAGTCGGGTTTCCAGTTTGGCCATTTGCTGGCTGATGCTCGACTGGCTCAAGCCCAACTCCCCCTGAGCCGCGCTGAAACCGCCGCACTCCACCACGTTGACGAACAGGCGAAGCAGTTGCAGATCGAGATCGTGGAGCTGGCTGAGCATCAAACATTACTCCTGGATAAAGTCAGGATAACTAACTTGGTATTTTTGCAATGTATCCGACGACGCATTCTGCATCCACTTCATCTGCTCAGGTGTTCTGTCATGGCTCCCACGTTCAAGCTGTGTTTACCCGCGCTGTTCCTCGCCATGGCCGTATCAGCCCAGGCCGAGGAAAAAGTCCTGAATCTCTACAGTTGGTCCGATTACGTAGCGCCTGAAACCTTGCAGCGGTTCGAGCAGGAAACCGGCATCCACGTGCGCTACGACACCTTCGATTCCTCGGAGGTGCTCGAAACCAAGTTGCTCACCGGGGGCAGCGGTTATGACGTGGTCGTGCCGTCGTCCAGTGTGCTGGCCCGTGGCTTGGCCGCCGGTGCGTTGAAAGAGATTCCCCACGAAAGCCTCAAGGGTTACGCCAACCTCGATCCGGATTTGCTGGAAAAACTCGCCGCCGTCGACCCCGGCAACCGCTATGGCGTGCCCTACACCTGGGGCACCCTGGGCCTGGGGATGAATGTCGAAGCGGTGAAACAGCGCTTGCCGAATGTGCCGCTCAATAGCCTCGATTTGCTGTTCAAGCCTGAGTACGCCAGCAAATTGAAGGACTGCGGCATTGCCATTCTCGATTCGCCCCAGGAAGTAGTCGGACTGGCGCTGCATTACCTGGGTAAAAATCCCTACAGCACCGACAAGGCTGATCTGTCAGCTGCCGATGCGTTGTTGCATCAGCTGCAACCCAATGTGCTGTACGTCGCGACCGGTCGGCAGATCAGCGATCTGGCCAACGGCAGTGTATGCCTGGCGTTGACCTACAACGGTGACGCCAGCATGGCCGCCGATCAGGCACGCAAGGCCAACAAGCCGTTCGAAGTGGCGTACCGGATTCCGAAAGAGGGCACGCTGGTCTGGCAGGACAACCTGGCGATCCCCAAGGACGCTCCTCACCCCGAAGCGGCCCGCGCCTTTATCGAGTTCATGTTGCGCCCGGACTCCGTCGCGGCGCTGACCAACACACTGTTCTTTGCCACGGCCAACCAGGCTGCAACGCCGCTGGTGGATGAGTCGGTGCGCACCGACCCGGACATTTACCCACCCGCCGACGTTCGCGGTTTGCTGTACGCCGACCGCAGCATGAGCCTCAAGGACCTGCGCCAACGCACTCGCTTGTGGACCACTTTCCGTAGCCGCCAATAAGCCAATAACAAGGAGCACCTGATGGACGTCCCGATGCAAAACGATCAGGCCATGACCCGCGACAGCCTCTACGGCACTGCCGCCGAAAGTACCTACGCCGGTATCACCAGTTTCATGCGTCGTCGCTACAGTCGCGACTTGCGCGGCGTCGACGTAGCGGTCAGCGGTGTCCCGTTCGACACCGCCACCAGCAACCGCCCCGGTGCGCGTTTCGGACCACGGGGCATTCGTGCCGCGTCCACCGGAATTGCCTGGGAACGCCATTGGCCATGGGCCTTCGACCCGTTCGATCATCTGGCAGTCATCGACTACGGCGATTGCGATTTCGATTACGGCACACCGCAGTCGGTGCCGGAAAGCATCGAAGCCCATGCCGAACACATTCTCAACGCCGGTAGCGCGATGCTGACGTTCGGCGGGGATCACTTCATCACGTATCCGCTGCTCAAGGCCCATGCGCGTAAACATGGTCCGCTGTCGTTGATCCACTTCGACGCCCACAGCGACACCTGGCCGGACGAAGACGGCAAACGCGTCGATCACGGCACGATGTTCTGGCACGCGGCCAAGGAAGGGTTGGTGGATCCTTCGCGTTCGGTGCAGATCGGTTTGCGCACCACCAATGACGATCACCAGGGCTTTCAAGTGCTGGATGCGCGGCAAGTGCATCGACGCGGTGTTGATGCGATTGTCGAGGCCATTCGGGCGCGGGTCGGTGATCACCCGGTGTACCTGACGTTCGACATTGATTGCCTTGATCCGGCTTTCGCTCCAGGCACCGGAACGCCGGTGTGCGGTGGCCTGAGCACGGTGCAGGCGCTGGAGATCCTGGGTGGCTTGCGCGGGATCAATCTGGTGGGAATGGACGTCGTGGAAGTGGCGCCGGCCTACGACAGTGCGGACATTACCTCACTGGCGGCGGCGACGTTGGCGATGGAAATGCTGTGTTTGTATGCGGCTAAACACAAAGTCGACAGGTAATACACAAAGCAAAATGTGGGAGCGGGCTTGCTCGCGAAGGGGCCGTGTCAGCCAATATTTATATCAACTGACACACCGCTTTCGCGAGCAAGCCCGCTCCCACATTTTGAACTGTGTCAGGCCACTGGAATGTTCGGCAGGTCCAGTGTTTCCGTCCCGGTAAATCGCGCCATCGACCCGGCAATGGATTCATGGGGCACGCCCATCGCCACACCACTGACCCCATCAAGCCGCGACAACTGTTCAGCACTCAATTGCACATTCAACGCCCCCAGCGTCGCATCCAATTGTTCACGGGTGCGCGAGCCGAGAATCGGAATCAGCGCCGTAGTCGAACGCTTGGCTTTTTCCCGCAGCCAGGCAATGGCCACGTGCGTGGGGCTGGCGCCCAGTTCTGCTGCGACGGCTAGCAAAGTGTCGAGGAGGGCGGTTTCACGGGCGCTTTTCTCTGCGTGGATCAGCATGCCGAGTTTGGCGGCGCGGTTGTCGCCATCGTTGGTGCGGTACTTGCCGGTGAGGAACCCGCCACCCAACGGTGACCATAACGTAGTGGCCAGGCCCAAGGCTTCGGCCATCGGCAGTTGTTCACGTTCGGCGGTGCGTTCGGCGAGGCTGTATTCCACCTGAATCGCCGCGATCGGCGAGAACCCGCGAATCTCGGCCAGCAAATCGGCCCGGGCGATACGCCACGCCGGGAAGTTCGACAGCCCGGCGTAATGAATCTTGCCGGCGCGCACCAGATCGTCGAAACCGCGCAGGATTTCTTCCATGGGCGTCACGCCATCGCTCATGTGGGCCCAGAACAGGTCGATGTGGTCGGTGTTGAGTCGTTTCAGGCTTTCTTCCACGGCGCGAATCATGTTCTTGCGGTTGTTGCCGGTGTGGGAAATGCCCGCAGCCGGCGTGGTCCCCAGGGTGTATTTGGTGGCGATGACCAGGCGATCCCGTTCCGCTGCAATGAACTCGCCGAGCATGGTTTCCGACTGGCCCGCCTGATAGCCGTTGGCGGTGTCGATGAAATTGCCGCCGGCCTCCAGGTAGCCATCAAAGATGCGTTTGGCTTCGTCGCGCTCGGCGCCGTGACCCCAACCGGTGCCGAAATTGCCGGCGCCCAGCGCCAGTTCCGAGACCCGCAAGCCGGTTTTACGGCCGAAGACTTTGTAATGCATGGGATGACTCCTGAAGGAAAAGACGTGGGGTCGAATATAAATGTCTGTCGACATGTATTTAATATGATGCGAGTAATATTTACCGTCAAGGCGCTTTTACATTCACAAGAGAAAGGCCGACCACCGGCCTCATTGCTACTGCCACTTTCTGACAGGGTCCTCTGCTAAGCTCCGACAACTTTTACGGACAGAGCCTGCCGATCGTGTCGCGTACCACTCGTTTACTGACCCTGTTGCAAGTGCTGCGTGGCAAAAGTCGTCCGGTGACTGCGGCGACACTTGCCGGCGAATTGGAGATTTCCGAACGCACGCTGTACCGCGACATCGCCGAACTCACCGCCCTTGGCGCGCCAATCTATGGCGAAGCGGGGATCGGTTACGTGTTGCGCAGCGGTTTGTTTCTGCCGCCGTTGATGCTCAACGCCGATGAAACCGAAGCCATCGTGCTGGGGTTGCGTTATGTGGATCAGCGTGGGGATGAGGTGTTGAGCAAGGCTGCGGCGGATGCGCTGGCCAAGATCGCGGCGGTATTGGCGCCTGAAGCACTGGACGCGTTACACAACCCGACGGTGTTGCCGGGACCGCCCGGCTATGGCTTTGCGCCCAACACCGTGCCACTGAATGTTTTTCGCCAGGCCATCCGCGATCAGGCCAAGCTGCACATTGATTACGCGGACGCCAACCAGGTGCCGAGTCAGCGGCTGATCTGGCCGCTGGCCCTGGGGTTTCTGAACGAGGTGCGGATCATCGTCGCCTGGTGTGAATTACGCTGCGCCTATCGCACCTTTCGCACCGACCGGATCTCGGCAGCGAACGAGCAGGGCGAGCGTTATCCGGGGCGGCGCAGCGACCTGTTGCGCACCTGGCGCACACAGATGCAACTGGACGAAGCAGGGCGCTTCACTCCTGACAAGAACTGACACAGGCTTGTTTTAGCATGGCTCCAGAATCAACAAACAAGGAGCCGTAACCATGTCCAATATCGCCTCTTCACTGGCACCCGCCATCGCCGCCTACATTGCAGCCGCCAATGCCCGCGACACCTCACGGGTGGCCAGTTTTTTCGCTGAGGATGCCAACGTGTTCGATGAAGGCCAGCACCAGGTCGGCACCCAGGCCATCGCGCAATGGATGCAAGACACCGCCCAGCGTTACCAGCCACGGGTTGAAGTGCTCGACGTGCAACTGCGCACCGGCAAGGTGCTGGTGCATAACCTGATCTCCGGAACGTTTCCCGGCAGCCCTCTGGAATTGCGCTACATGTTCCGCCTGAATGAACAGGGCAAGATCGCCCGGCTAGACATCTCCCTCTAACCGACAGCGAGATCCCCTGTAGCTGCTGCGTTGTGGCGAGGGGATTTATCCCCTCGCCACAACGCACTGCTACATGGACGTATACTGCCGCGCATGAATGTCGACTCCCCCTTAAGCGCCTGGCAACAGGCCATCGAACAGAAGGGCTTCGTCCAGGACGAAGCCCAGGAACATGCCGTGTGGGCGCTGCAGAAGTGCTATGAGGCGCTGCATGAAGGGCGCACGCCGATCACTGGCGTGTACCTCTGGGGCCCGGTCGGGCGCGGCAAGACCTGGTTGATGGACCAGTTTTATCAAAGCCTGAAGGTCCCGGCCCGCCGCCAACATTTCCACCACTTTATGGGCTGGGTGCATCAGCGTTCGTTTCAACTGACCGGCACCGCCGACCCGTTGAAGGCGCTGGCTCGCGAACTGAGCGAGCAAGTGCGGGTCCTGTGCTTTGACGAATTGTTCGTCAACGACATTGGCGACGCGATCATTCTCGGGCGTTTGTTTCAGGTGATGTTCGAGCAGGGCGTGGTGGTGGTCTGCACCTCCAATCAGCCACCGGACCAGCTGTACGCCGATGGCTTCAACCGCGACCGGTTCGTGCCCGCCATCGAGGCCATCAAGAAACATATGCAGGTGATTGCGGTGGATGGCGGCGAAGATCATCGCCTGCACCCAGGCAAAGGTTTGCAACGTTACTGGGTGGCGGCACCGGGGCAACCCAGCGCGCTGGGTGAAGTGTTCAAGGCACTTAGCGTCGGCCAATCGGTGTCGAGTGCCCCGATCAAGGTGGGCTACCGCTTACTCAATGTCGTGCAGGCCAGTCCAACCGTACTCTGGACTCGTTACGCCGATCTCTGTGAACAGCCGTTTGCCGCCATGGATTTCATCGCCCTGTGCGACACCTTCAGCGCTATTCTGTTGAGTGACGTGCCCAACCTCAGCGCGCAAAAGCGTGAAGGGCGCATCGCCCGAGGCACTGAAGACGGCGTCGAGCGGGTGGTGGCGGGCGATCGCGAGCTGCCGCAATTGTCGGTGCATGACGACGGTGTACGGCGTTTCATCGCCCTGGTGGACGAGTGCTACGACCGCAAAGTGCCGCTGTGCCTCGAAGCGCAGGTGCCCATGGAATCGTTGTACACCGAGGGTTATCTGGAGTTTCCGTTCCGCCGCACCCTCAGCCGTTTACAGGAAATGCAGCTGCAACGTTTCGCCGAAGCTTGAACAAGGAGCCGCGAACATGAATCAGCCTCTGTCGCACCATTTGCTGACCATGGCCTATCAAAACGCCTGGGCCAATCATCGCCTCGCCAAGGCCTGGAGCCAGTTGAGCCCGACCGATCTGGCGGCACCGCGGGTCAGCTTCTTTCCCAGTCTGCGCGCGACCCTCAATCACATCCTGACCTGCGACTGGTTTTACGTGGATGCGCTGGAGCGTGAGTTGCGCGGCGATGACCCGCATCCCGAGTGCTACGTGTTTTTCAACCTGGATGAACCGTTTACACAAGCGGTAGACCTCAAGCGCGAACAAGCGCTGGTGGACCGTCGACTGATCGCCTACTGCGAACAAATGCGCGATGCAGACCTGGGGAAGATCGTGACCATCGCCCGGGACACGCCGCAACATGACAGCCGCTTGCGCCTGCTGTCCCATTTGTTCGAGCACCAGATTCATCATCGCGGGCAGGTTCACGCCATGCTCAGCGGCACCTCGGTCAAACCACCGCAACTGGACGAGTTTTTCTGTGCTGGCGAGTCAGGCCTGAGGGCCGAGGATTTTGCCGAGCTGGGGTGGACCGAGGCGCTGATCTGGGGCGCTTGAGCAAAAAATTACATCAGGACCCGGTTGTCGACACGACTGTGCTCGCGATATTGTCGGGCGGCCTTTCAGTGCGAGATGCACTGGGGCAACTTAATGTGTGAACGAGGGTGGAAATGGAATCCGCAGAAATTCTTGTGCTTCAGGCCAGTTACACCAATCCGGTGAATGCCGAGGCGATTGGGCTGGTGTTGAATGCTTACGCCGAAGACCCGATGGGTGGCGGCCACTCGTTGCCCGCCGACTTATTGAAGCAACTGCCGGCGGAACTGGCCAAGCGTCCCCACGCGTTCAGCGTTCTGGCGTTTGTCGGTGGCGAGCCGGCCGGGTTGGTCAATTGCTTTGAAGGTTTCTCGACTTTCGCCTGTCGGCCGTTGGTCAATGTGCACGATGTGGCGGTGGTGAAGAAGTTTCGCGGCTTGGGGTTGAGCCAGAAGATGCTGCAAAAGGTCGAGGACATCGCTCGCCAGCGCGGCTGCTGCAAAATCACGCTAGAGGTACTGGAAGGTAATGCAATCGCCCAGGCTTCCTATGGCAAGTTCGGTTTTGCTGCAGGCATGTTCGACCCGGCGCACGGTCGGATGCTGTTCTGGACCAAGGCGCTTTAAGGTCATACGAGCAATGAAAAAGGGCGTCCATCAGGACGCCCTTTGTCGTTACGGTTTGTAGTGCTCTGTCACTTGCGCGGTTTGATCACTCGGAACCCTGAGTTCAGCGGTGCTGGCGTGACTTTGATTCGCCGCTTGGCTGAGCCGCAGGCTCTCAAAGTAGTACCGCATGCGTTCAGCGCCACCTTCGGCGAATGCAGCGGTTGAACTGAGGCGAGGATCATGGTTGTACGTTTCATGGTGTGCCCCACTACGAGTTGTCGGGTCCTTTCGTCCATGAAGCAATGTCGAAAAGACATTATCCGCCGATTCCGTCAAATGGGAATGACCTGCGCCTAGCGCTTCCAGTCCAGGCTCAGGGTCACCGTGCGTGGGTCCCCCCAAAACACACCGTTATAGAACCCGACGTTGTCGTAATACTTCTTGTCGAACAGGTTATCGACGTTCAGCGAGGCGGACAGGTGCTTGTCGAACTCATACCGCGACATCAGCTTGACCACGGTGTAAGCCTCTTGGCGGATGTTGGTACTTTCGGTGATCAACGCACCGTTGGCATCACGTCCCACTGGGCGATTGGCGACGCGGAACACATCGCTTTGCCAGTTCACTGCGCCACCCACGGTCAGGGCCTGCCAGTCGCCGGGCAGACGATAGGCCGTGGAGAGCCGGAACATATTCAACGGCTGGTTGGTATTGGCGCGTTTCTTTTCGCCATTGGCCGCGTGGGTGTAGGTGTAGCCGGCCGTCATGTTCCAGCCGGCCATGACCTCGCCCGAGACCTCGGCTTCGAAGCCCTGAACCTTGTTGCCTTTACCGCCTGACTTGAAGAACTCCTCACCGGTGACCGGGTCCGGTGGCACCGAATCGTCGAGTTCGGCAACGTTGTCCTGTTTGCTCCAGAACAGCGCGGTCGCCAGGTTGAGGCGTTCTTCCAGCAAGCTGCCCTTGAGCCCCAGTTCATAGTTGCTGCCCACCACCGGCTCGAGGTATTTGCGATGGCTGTCGCGGTTGTCTTACGGCTTGAAGATGTCGGTGTAGCTGACGTACGCGGTGTATTCGGGGGTGAGGTCGTAGAGGAGCCCGGCGTAGGGCGTCCACATGTCGTTGTGTTCCTGGCTTGTGGCATCGACGCTGCTCAGTTGCAGGTTGTTGTCGTACTTGTTGGTCTTGCTCGACACCTTCCAGCTCCCATAACGACTGCCGAGTACGGCGTGCAGGTCATCCGTCAGGCTCAGGCGAGTGGCCAGGTAACCGGCCTTCTGGCGGGTGCTGTCTTTTGAACCTGAAAGGCGGGTGACCGTGTCGGGAAACCTGGCGATGTCGCCCATGTATTTCCAGTCGCGGATGTTTTCGTAATCCGCCGCCCTGGGGCCGTCCACCATATGGGGGGAATCTTCCCGGCGCTCGGCCTCGCCGTAGCCGATCATCATTTCGTGTTCCCGTCCGAACAGCGAGTAAGGGCCCGCCACGTTGAAGTCATAAGCCTTCATTTTTTGCGTACTGAGCATGTGGCTGACGTTGGCGCTCATGCCACTGCGATCAGCTTCAGGGAAGCCTGCGCCGCCGTAGTAGATCTTGCCGTCGGTGTCGCTCTCGCGATGGGTGTAGGCGGCCTTGGCCTGCCACCCGGCACCCAATTGGTGTTCCAGCGTGGCGAACGCGGTTTTGTCCTTGAGCGGCCAGGAACTCCAGGAAGTGGCCATGTTGGTCGAGCGTCCGAGGTTGGCCTTGCCACCGTCAGCGTTCCAGTACGGCACCGTGCCCCAGGACGTGCCGTGGACATGTTTGTTCTGATAGTCGTAACCCACGGCCAACACGGTGTCATCGGTCAGGTCGGCTTCGAGAATCCCGTAACCGACCTCCCGTTGTTGCTGGTACTTGTCGCGGAACGAATCGCTGTCGCGATAGGCCAGCACGCTGCGTCCGCGCAAGCGGCCGTCGAACGCCAGCGGACCGCCGACATCCAGGTAACTGTAGTAGTCGTCATAACTGCCGCCGCTGACCCCGGTCTGGACTTGCCACTGCGACGTCGGCCGTTTACGCACCATGTTGATGGTGGCGGAAGGGTCGCCCGCGCCAGTGGTCAGGCCGGTGGCACCGCGAACAACTTCGATACGGTCGTAGATAATGGTGTCGGAATCGGACTTCATGTAGCTGAAGGTGTTCAGCATGCCATCGATCTGGAAATTGGTGATCGAGTATCCCCGGGACGAATAGCTGACCCGGTCCGAATCGTTGTGCTGAACCACCACGCCGGTGGTCTGGCTCATGGCTTCGGACAGCGTGCCGAGTTTGAAATCGTCCATTTGCTGGCGCGTGACCACGGACACCGATTGCGGCGTTTCCTTGATCGACAGGTTCAAGCGCGTCGCCGTGCTCATGGCGCCCGTGGTGTACGACTCGGTGTTTTCGGTAGTGCTGCCCAAACCTTGGGCGGTGACATGGGTGGCGCCCAGCTCGAGGGTGCGGCCGGGTTCTTGATCAGGGCTGATTTCGGCCAGCAAGTCGGGGCACAGGGCGGTACTGCACAGGCCCAGGGTAAAAGTCATGGAACGGGTGATAGGCGCGAACATCGCGGCCGACTCCTTGTCTTCGAGGGAAAATTTCCGTTTGTTCAAAGACGAAGGGGAGGGACAGGATTTAGCTGCAAACGAGAATAATTATTACTTTCGCGAGTGCCGGGTTTTGTCAAAAAGGGGGGATGGCAGGTCGGAAACAGCAGTGGGCTGCTTCCGAATCAAGCGAGGGGATCAGGCGTGAGGCACACGGTGGGTGACGGGCAAAGGCTGGGCCTGATTGCTTTGTGTCAACAAGCGCAATTGCGCGAGCTCCTGCTTCAACTGGTCACGCTCGTCTTTCAACTGGCGCAATTCATCACGACGAATCGTGACGTAAAGGGTTTGTGCTGGCCGTGCTGCTTGTACTGTGCCCATTGCTCACCTCGCAAATGGCTGCCTCAACTGTAAACCTGCCCCCGCCATCGGGTGCTGACTTACTATCGGCTGCGATTTTGATTTCTTTTGCCCCGGAAGGGAACTTTTTTATTTTTAATGGTCGTTGTGTCTTCGGCGCGATTACCGACGTTATCAATCTGGATCGGGCACAATGCCCGGAAACTATGTGCCAGCGCTCTGGACTAACCCTCATTAGTCGCGTTGGGCTATAACCTTTGACACACATTATTTGTAGTAGGGAGCATCAGAACATGCAACTCGGGATTATTGGACTGGGCCGCATGGGCGGAAATATTGCGCGGCGCCTGATGCTCAACGGGCATACCACCGTTGTTTACGACCGCAATACCGCCTTTGTCGACACCCTGGCCGCAGAAGGCGCCTCCGGCGTCATCGACCTGCCGGCGCTGGTCGCTGGCCTGGCCAAGCCACGTGCGGTGTGGGTCATGCTGCCAGCCGGCGCACCGACCGAAGACACCATCGACACCCTGAGCGCCTTGCTCGAAGCGGGCGATACCATCATCGACGGCGGCAACACCTTCTATAAAGACGACATCCGCCGGGCGAAAACCCTCTCGGAGAAAGGCCTGCACTACGTCGACGTCGGCACCTCCGGCGGCGTCTGGGGCCTGGAGCGTGGTTACTGCATGATGATCGGTGGCGAAGCCGAGGTGGTTAAACGCCTTGATCCGCTGTTCGACAGCCTTGCACCAGGGCTGGGCGACATCCCTCGCACCAAGGACCGCAAGTCCGAAGACGATCGCGCCGAGCGCGGTTATATCCACGCAGGCCCGGCGGGTTCGGGCCATTTCGTGAAAATGATCCACAACGGCATCGAATACGGAATGATGCAGGCCTTCGCCGAAGGCTTCGACATCCTCAAGACCAAGGCCAGCACCAACCTGCCGGAAGACCAGCGTTTCGACCTGAACGTAGGCGACATCGCCGAAGTCTGGCGTCGTGGCAGCGTCGTGTCGTCCTGGTTGCTCGACCTGACCGCCGACGCGCTGGCCAGCGATCCGAAACTCGACGGTTACTCCGGGTCGGTCGCTGACAGTGGTGAAGGTCGCTGGACCATCGAAGCCGCCATGGAGCAATCGGTGCCTGTGCCGGTGCTGTCGAACTCGCTGTTCTCCCGCTACCGTTCGCGCGGGCAAGGCACCTTTGGCGACAAGATTCTCTCGGCCCAGCGCTTCGGCTTCGGCGGCCACGTGGAGACTTCGAAAAAATGACCCGTTTGATCCGCAATAAATCCAAGGCAGAACCCGCACCACCGACCACGCTGTTTCTGTTCGGTGCCCATGGTGACCTGGTCAAGCGTCTGCTGATGCCGGCGCTGTACAACCTGAGTCGTGACGGTCTGCTTGGGGATGGACTGCGGATCATCGGCGTTGACCATAACGCCATCACCGATGAAGCCTTTGCGAAAAAACTCGAAGACTTCATTCGGGCCGAAGTGGCCGCCAAGGTCGGCAAGGGCGATCAAGCCCTTGATCCGGACTTGTGGGCCAAGTTGGCCAAAGGCATCAGCTACGTCCAGGGCGACTTCCTGGACGACAGCACCTATCAAGCCCTGGCGGCGAAAATCGCCGCCAGCGGCACTGGCAACGCCGTCTTCTACCTGGCCACCGCGCCACGTTTCTTCAGCGAAGTGGTGCGTCGTCTCGGCGCCGCCGGCTTGCTGCAAGAGGCGCCGGAAGCGTTCAGAAGGGTAGTGATTGAAAAACCCTTCGGTTCCGATCTGCCAACGGCCGAAGCCTTGAACGCTTGTTTGCTCAAGGTGATGACGGAAAACCAGATCTACCGGATCGATCACTATCTGGGCAAGGAGACCGTGCAGAACATTTTGATCAGCCGGTTTTCAAACAGCCTGTTCGAAGCGTTCTGGAACAACCACTACATCGACCACGTACAAATCACCGCCGCCGAAACCGTAGGCGTGGAAACCCGTGGCAGTTTCTATGAACACACCGGCGCCTTGCGGGACATGGTGCCCAATCACCTGTTCCAGTTGCTGGCGATGGTCGCAATGGAGCCGCCGGCCGCCTTTGGCGCCGATGCGGTGCGCGGCGAGAAAGCCAAGGTGGTCGGCGCGATTCGCCCCTGGTCGGTGGAGGAAGCGCTGGTCAATTCGGTACGCGGCCAATACGCGCCCGGCGAAATCGACGGCAAGCCAATGCCGGGTTATCGCCAGGAAAGCAACGTGGCGCCCGACAGCAATACCGAAACCTACGTCGCGCTGAAAGTCATGATCGACAACTGGCGCTGGGTCGGCGTGCCGTTTTACCTGCGCACCGGCAAGCGCATGAGCGTGCGCGATACCGAGATTGTCATCTGCTTCAAACCAGCGCCGTATGCACAGTTCCGCGATACCGAGGTCGATGAACTGCAACCGACCTATCTGCGCATCCAGATTCAACCCAACGAAGGCATGTGGTTCGACCTGCTGGCCAAACGGCCCGGTCCCGCCTTGAAAATGGCCAATATCGAACTGGGCTTTGCCTACAAGGATTTCTTTGAAATGCAGCCGTCCACCGGCTATGAAACCCTGATCTACGATTGCCTGACCGGCGATCAGACGCTGTTCCAGCGCGCCGACAACATCGAGAATGGCTGGCGCGCCGTACAGCCGTTCCTCGACGCCTGGCAGCAGGACACGAGCGTGCAGAGCTATGCCGCTGGCGAAGACGGCCCACAGGCTGCAGAAGATCTGCTGACTCGCGATGGTCGCGTCTGGCACGGCCTCGGATGAGTGATACAACGTCGCATCCCATCCGTTTTCTGCTCAGTGACATGGACGGCACCTTGTTGTTGCCCGATCACAGTCTCAGCCAACGCACTATCGAAGCGGTCCGTTCCTTGCGAGAGGCGGGCGTGTTGTTCAGCCTGGCCACCGGCCGTCCACCCAAAGCCATGTTGCAGCAGATCGAAGCCCTGGGCGTCGACTTGCCAACGGCTGCCTTCAATGGCGGCACCATCGTCAATCCGGACGGCAGTTTGCTGGTCGCACATTACCTGCCGGCGACGGCTGCGCTGACGGCATTGGCGCTGTTTGCCGACCGGCCGGACATCGAAATCTGGGTGTTCAGTGGTGGCGACTGGTTGCTGAAAGATCCGAACGGCCCAATGGTGCCTCGTGAACAGCACGGCCTGGGTTATCCGCCAGTGGTGGTCGAGAGTTTTGAGCCGTACCTGGAGCGCATCGACAAGATCGTCGCCACCAGCAACAACACGCAATTGTTGATTGAGCTGGAAGCGCTCCTGCTGCCCAACGTGGAAGGCCAGGCACAGGTCTCCCGTTCACAGCCGATTTATCTGGACGTGACCGCGATGCAAGCCAACAAGGGGGCGGCGCTGGTGACACTGGCCGAATTCCTCGGTGTGCCGCTGGAGCAGACCGCGGCGCTGGGCGATGGCGGCAACGACCCGGCGATGTTTCACCGCGCAGGCTTGTCGATCGCGATGGGGCAGTCGGAAGAGGCGGTGAAGCGCCAGGCGGACGTGGTGACGGGCGCCAACACCGAGGACGGTGCGGCCCAGGCAATCGAGCGCTACATCCTCCCTCGATAACTCATGCAAAACCCTGTGGGAGCGGGCTTGCTCGCGAAGGCGGTGTGTCAGACAACGTAGATGTTGAATGTCAGACCGCCTTCGCG
>NZ_JAHBDP010000142.1:0-16701 GCF_019956495.1 Pseudomonas sp. BF-B-26
ATTTCTTGACGACCATAGAGCATTGGAACCACCTGATCCCATCCCGAACTCAGCAGTGAAACGATGCATCGCCGATGGTAGTGTGGGGTTTCCCCATGTGAGAGTAGGTCATCGTCAAGATTAAATTCCGAAACCCCTATCTGCGTATGCAGGTAGGGGTTTTGTTTTGTCCGCAGGAAAGTGCGAACGGACATCACCGGTACTTGATCACAATCCCTTTGAGTTTCCGACCTTCGATGGTTTTTACGTCGCGAGCCCACAGTGGACCGTTGACATAGGCGCCCACCGATTGGATATGGTCGTAGACCACAACCACGGCATCGCCGCCGAGCTTGGCGGACTCTTCGCGTAGTTTTTCTTCTACCTGAGTGATGGGAGGAGCAGGCTCGACTCTCGCGTCGATGAGCAGTGACAGTTTGAGGCGAGTGGACTAAGGCACGTCCTGGGCAGGCAGTGGGGTTCCTCCGAACAATCCGCGGCTGTACGAGGTAGCGTGTTGACGGTAGCAGACAGTCCGGCAGTTGCCAGAAGCCCAACCTTTCAGGTTGGGCTTTTTTCATGCCTTGAGAAAGTGAGTTTTACTGATCCTTTTCGCAGTTCACCATCCACGACACCCCAAACCGATCAACCAGCATCCCGAAACGTGCTGCCCAGAACGTCGCTTCTAGTGGCATTTGAACGCTGCCGTCTTCCGACAATGCAGCGAAGATCCGTTCAGCCTCCGCAATGCTGTCGACATTCAGTGAAACCGAACAGCCGCTCATTTCGTCAGTAGGGCGATCAGGTGTTGTGTCCGAGCCCATGATCGCCTGATCGCCCACCAGCAGGCGGGTGTGGATGATCAGGTTGTGGTAGTCCGCCGGAAAGTGCTCGCGCGCGGGGCTTTCGCCGAAGGTCATCATGACTTCGATTTGGCCTGGCAGGCTTTGGGCATAGAAGGTGAAAGCGGCTTTGCAGTCGCCATTGAAGATCAGGTAGGGATTGATTTTCATGCTTTGCTCCCGGTAACGAAGAAGCGGAGGGAGGCTGAATTCACCTCCAGCTCCGCAGTGATTGGGCTCCCATTAGCAAAGCGTTAGATGTCGTGATTGGCGGGAATTGTTTAGATGTTTTTTCTATTGAAGCGACGTGGCTTATGGCTTCCTGCGCCTAGGTGTCGATCCACGATCACGGAAATATCGTCCAGGGCCCTCAAGCTACTGCGCGTGAAACCGAGGGGCGCAGCAAACGCTCGATGGCACCACTGACCAGGTTTTCCAACAGCTCATCTCGCTCCGCCTCACTCAGCGTGTGCTGCGCCAACCAGCTGGGCGCGCTGTTCAGCAAATTGGCGATGGCGTGCCCGGTGGCAAGTTGCGCCTGCTCGCTGAGACGAGGCCTTGTTCCGAGCATCAGCAGCAGTCGGCGCTCGTATTGCTCGCGCAGTTGCCGAACCCGTTCCTGTTGTTCTTCATTCAGGCAGCCGCTGTCACGCTCCGCCAGACGAAAATGCCAGGGCATCTCCTGATGCAGGTTCAAATGCGCTCGGATAAGGGCGTGGAGTTTTTCACGTTTTGCCGGCGCCTTTTGCTCGATCCGCCCTAGGGTTGCCAACAGTTCTTCGTAGAACTCTTCGATCAGGTCGAGCAGCAAGTGCTGTTTGCTGGGGTAATGGTGATACAACGAGCCGGGAGCGAGCCCCAGGCAGGTCGCGAGCTCACGCATGCCGACCTGTCCGAAACCTTTGCAGGCGAACAGCTCCAGCACCTTGTCCCGATACTCGGCAAAGCGCGAGCAACGCTCAGGCATAGGCATGGAAGCCACGCCCCGTTTTGCGCCCCAGGTAACCGGCGGCGACCATTTCCTTGAGCAGTGGAGCAGGACGGTACTTGCTATCGTTGAAGCCGTCGTAGAAGGCTTCGAGGATGGCCAGCACGGTGTCCAGGCCGATCAGGTCCGCCAACGCCAACGGCCCTATCGGCTGATTGCAGCCCAGGCGCATGCCGGCGTCGATATCTTCGGCGCTGGCCAGGCCTTCCTGAAACACCAGGATCGCTTCGTTGATCATCGGCACCAGAATCCGGTTGACCACGAAACCCGGACGGTTGCCCGCGGTGATCGCGGTTTTACCGAGAGTGGTCGCCATGTCCAGCGCCAAGGCGTGGGTGGCGTCGCTGGTTTGCAAACCGCGAATCACTTCGATCAGACCCATCACCGGCACGGGGTTGAAGAAGTGCAGACCGATGAAGCGCTCAGGCTGGCTCACGCTGGCCGCGAGTTGGGTGATGGACAGCGAAGACGTGTTGGAGGCAATCACGCAATGATCGCTGACCTGCGCGGCAATCTGTTGCAGCACGCGCAGTTTCAGTTCGAGGTTTTCGGTCGCGGCTTCGATCACCAGTTGCACGTTCTGCAGGTTGCTGTAGTCGGTGCTGGTGCGGATCTTGTCGAGGGCGGCGAGCTTTTGCTCTTGCGTCAGCGTTTCCTTGGCGATCTGTCGATCGAGGTTTTTACTGACGGTTGCGACGGCCTTTTGCAGGGCGCTCTCGGAGATGTCGAGCAAGGTCACGTTAAAACCGGCCAAGGCGCAGACTTGCGCAATGCCATTGCCCATGGTGCCTGCGCCGATCACGCCAATGTTTTGCAGATTCATGTTCTGTCCTTCCGATCAAATCCCGCGATACCTTGGCCGCCGTAGTGGCCGAAGGCGTACTATTGGCCGCGAGTCTAGAGCCGGCAGGGCGGTTGTCCTATGCCGAAACTGTTCAACGGCACTGGTGTTTTTTGCCATTCGGGTGATGGGGAGAGAAGCGTTCACATGCGGGAAAAGGACTCGGTTTCCGCCTACTTCGTGCAGGCAATGATCCATGGGCTGGGAAACAATCCGCAACGTCAGAGGGCTGCGCTTGAACAGGCCGGCATCGATCCGGCGTTGATGGAGCAGCCCACCGCGCGTGTACCGGCGAGTGCGTTTGCCGCGTTGTGGTTGATTCAGATCCGCGAGCTCAACGATGAGTTCTTCGGGCTCGACTCCCATGGCATGCCGCCGGGCGGTTTCGCCCTGATCTGCCGGGCATTGATTCAGGAACCTGACCTGCACAAAGCCATGCGCCAGTGCCTGGCCAATTTCGCACTATTCCTCCACGACTTTCGCGGCACGCTGACGGTGCGCGGGAAACGTGCAGTGATCAGCCTGCAGAATCACTCGCCAAACAGCGACGTCAGTCGTTTGGGCGAGGAGACGTTTCTGGTATTGATGATCAGTCTGCTCTGCTGGCTGGGTGGGCGGCGCATCCCCATCGACCGCGCAGATTTTCGCCATGAGCGTGTGTCGCTCAGCGATGACCGTTTACTCTGGGGACCCAACCTGACCTTTGGCGCCGAGCGCACCGAAATCGAATTCGCCAGCCACTATTTGCGTCTGCCGGTGGTTCAGGATCTGGCCTCACTAAAAGTGTTTTTGCGCACCGCGCCGCAATGGCTGGTGATCCGTTTTCGTAATCAGCACGGCCTGGCGTCGCAGGTCCATCAGCGCCTGCGTAACAGCCATTACAGCCAATGGCCGACCTTGCAGGCCTTCGCCCTGGAACAGCACCTGAGCCCCAGCACCTTTCGCCGAAAACTGGAGCGGGAAGGGTGTTCGTATCAGGAGATCAAGGACGAGGTGCGGCGTGGCGTTGCGTTTGAGCAACTGCGTCACAGTCGTGCGAGCATCAGTGACATTGCCGAGCAGCTTGGCTTTCAGGAGCCAAGCGCGTTTCACCGGGCGTTCAAGAAGTGGACGGGGGAAAGTCCGGGACGGTATCGGGCGAGGTATCAGGGGGGGATCACGGAGTGAACCCTGTTCTCGATCGTTTCACCTCGTTACTCGACCAGGCGAGACGCGCCTTGCTGCTGGTCTGGGCAACGTCTCGCGGGCTGTTTCTGGGATTGGTGCTGGCGACGTTGATTGCCGGTGTACTCCCGGCACTGGCGGCCTGGTTGGGACAACGCATTGTCGATGCGGTGGTCACGGCCATGCAGTTGCACGCACAACAGGGCAGTGCGCCGTTGTGGCCGGTCGTGCGTTATGTGCTGTTTGAAGCGGGCGTGCTCGCATTGTTGTCCGGGACTCAGCGGGCGCTGTCGGTCCAGCAATCGCTATTGCGGGTGCAGTTGGGGCAGAAGGTCAATACGATGATTCTGGAGAAGGCCCAGACGTTATCGCTGGTGCAGTTCGAGAATTCCGAGTTCTACGACAAACTGGTTCGAGTGCGCCGCGAAGCATCGACCCGACCGTTGGCACTGGTGATGAAATCATTGGGGCTGATCCAGAACCTGATCGTGTTGATCAGCTTCGGCGTGTTGCTGGTGCATTTTTCTCCTTGGGCGCTGGTGCTGCTGGTGGTCGGTGCACTACCGGTATTCTTCGCCGAAGCACATTTTTCCGGCGATGCTTTTCGATTGTTCACCCGTCGCGCGCCGGAGAGTCGACAACAGAATTACATCGAAACGTTGCTCTCTCACGAGGGCTACATTAAAGAGGTCAAACTGTTCGGCTTCGCGCCGCTGCTGTTGAAGCGTTATCGAGACACGTTCGCACGGCTCTATGCCGAAGACCGGCGCCTGACGCTACGTCGGGATGGCTGGGGATTTGTCCTCGGTCTACTGGGCACCGGCGCGTTTTATCTGGCCTATGCCTGGGTCGTGGTTGATACCGTCCATGGCAACATCAGCCTCGGGCAGATGACCATGTACCTGGTGTTATTCAAGCAGGGGCAGACGGCAGTCAGCAGCAGCTTGAGTGCTATCAGCGGTCTCTACGAGGATGGCCTTTACCTCTCCAGTCTTTATGAATACCTGGCCGAGCCTGTCGTGGCGGATACCGGCAACCTCACCGTGGGGGCGGTGCCCGGCGATGGCCTGCGTTTCGAAAACGTCGGCTTTCGTTATCCGGGCGCCAGTCGCGCTGCGTTGGAAGGCATCGATCTTCACCTTGTGCCCGGCCACAGTGTGGCGCTGGTGGGGGAGAACGGTTCGGGCAAGACCACGCTGATCAAATTGCTGACGCGGCTGTACCGTCCTGATCAGGGCCGTATCCTGCTGGACGGCAGCGATCTGCAAGCGTGGGAAGAAGACGCGCTGCGACGGCGCATCGGGGTGATTTTTCAGGACTACATCCGCTACCAATTTTCCGTTGGCGAGAACATCGGCGTTGGTGACACCCTGGCGTTCAACGATGAACAGCGCTGGCAGGAGGCCGCCGCCGAGGGCATGGCCGCGCCCTTTATCGAGGGGCTGGATCGAGGGTATGCCACTCAGTTAGGGCGGTGGTTTGCCGGGGGGCAGGAGCTGTCCGGCGGGCAATGGCAGAAGATCGCGTTGTCGCGCGCCTACATGCGGCGCAACGCCGATATCCTGATTCTGGATGAGCCGACCTCTGCACTCGACCCGGCAGCGGAAGCGGCGGTATTCGAGCATTTCAGTGAGCACACCGAAGGCCGGATGACGTTGCTGATCTCTCACCGGTTTTCCAGCGTGCGCAATGCGGACCACATCATTGTGCTGGACCAGGGAGCGATCCTTGAACGGGGCGATCACGACAGTCTGGTGGCCGCGGGCGGGCGCTATGCGCAGTTGTTTGATTTGCAGGCCCGGGGTTACCGATAGACCTCAAGACTCCCGGGAAACCCGAACCACGGCCGGTCCGGCCATTTGTGTCGGTTTTGTTTTCATCAAACCGTCGAGTGCCTGGCGATACTGGGTACCGCCCTGGCTCATGCTGTTGTTGTGTGTACCACCGGGCACCAATAACAGGTGCTTGGGTTCGTTGGCGGCATTGAACAACTGCTGGCTGAACCGCGAGGGCATGAACGGGTCGGCCAGGCCATGGACCACCAGCAACGGCATGTTGATGTCGACGATCTTGTCGATGGAATCGAATTTCTGCGACAGCAGCCAGCGTACCGGCAACCATTTCACCGGCAGGTTGCTGTCGGCCACTTGCGCCACGGCATCGCCCAGCGAGGTGAAAGTGGATTCGATTACCAGACCGCGCACCGGTACCACGCCATGCTCCTTTTTCGCCTGTGCGGCCAGGTCTGCCGCCAGGTCGATAGCCACCGCGCCACCCAGGGAATGGCCGTAGATCAGGCGCTTGTTGGCGTCCGGTTGCATCTGGGTGAAGCGCTCCCAAGCGGCTCGCGCATCCTCATAAACACTGGCTTCCGACGGCAGATCCCCCTTGCTCTGGCCAAACCCGCGGTAGTCGATGGCCAGCACCGAATAGCCCATGGCGCGCAATTGCTCGATGCGGAACGCCTGGCCCGTCAGGTTCCAGCGCACGCCATGCAGGTAGAGGATCGACGGCGCATCGCGACGCGCGGCCGGCCACCACCAGGCATGCAGGCTTTGCCCGGCCTTGAAACTGGCGGGCTTGATGTCGAATTCCTGAACGTCCTGCGGCAGACCACGATACCAACCAGCGTTGCCCGGCTCGATGCGGAACAGCAACTCGCGTTCTGTGTACTTGAGCACGCCGCAGCTCACCGGCAAGCCGACGATTAGCACGGCCATGCACAGCAGCGGCAGCCAGCGTCGGCCCAAGCGGCTCATCAGATTGGAAAACATGCGGTGGCCCGGAGGATCAAAAGGAAAGTTCGGGTTTTAACAGAAGCGTGGCGAAGGCAGGAATAAATTCGACAGTCGTATGTATGGCCCGACGCCGCACCGTCGGCGCGCTTATTGGGGTCAAGGCTTCCGGTGGCCTACGCGATTACCCGACTGCACTGGCGATGATCGAGGCCGGCGCCACGCGACTGGGCACCAGCTCGGGCATCGCGATCATCAGCGGCGCCCTGGCGGCGGGTGAGGGCTACTGATCAGTCCACCCGCAAGACAATCTTGCCGATGTGATCACCCGCTTCCATCCGGGCATGAGCCAGCGACGCGTCGGTCAATGGATAGACCTTGTCGATCATCGGCAGGCAACGCCCGGCGGCGAGTACGGGCCAGACGTACTCGTGCAACTGTTCGGCGATCGAGGCTTTTTCTTCGCGGGTGCGCGCGCGCATCAGTGAGCCAGTGATCGTCGCGCGTTTGCCCAGGATCGCCAGCAGGTCGACGTCTTTGGCGTGGGCGCCACCGAGAAAGCCCAGCATCACCAGCCGACCGTCCATACCCAACGCCGCGATATTCTGATTCAGGTACGAACCGCCCATGATGTCGAGGATGACATTGACGCCCTTGCCGGCGGTTCTTTCCTGGATGACCTGGACGAAGTCCTGATCGCGATAGTTGATCGCCTCGGCCCCCAACGTGCGGATCGCCGCACACTTCTCCTCACTGCCCGCCGTGGCGAAAGCCTTGATGCCGAATTCGCGACACAACATCAACGCGGTGGTGCCGATGCCGCTGGTGCCGCCGTGAATTAATGCGCGCTGGCCTTTGCTGGCGCCGCCCATGTCGAACAGATTGGCCCACACGGTGAAGAAAGTTTCTGGCACCGCCGCGGCGTGCACCCAATCCATCCCTTCAGGAATCGGCAACGTCTGGCTGGCCGGTGCAACGCAATATTGTGCGTAACCGCCGCCGTTGGTCAGTGCACAGACATTATCGCCGACGATGAATTCGTTGACGCCAGCGCCGATCGCCACCACTTCACCGGCCACTTCCAGACCGGGAATCGGGCTCATGCCGGGTTTCATCGGGTACTTGCCGGCGCGTTGAATCACATCGGGACGGTTGACCCCGGCAGCGTGCACGAGAATCAGCACTTCGCCTGCACCTGCGGTGGGGACCGGTTCCTGGCGCGGCTTTAAAACCTCCGGACCACCGGGTTCGGTGATTTCAATCAGGGTCATGGTTTGGGGCAGATTCATGTCGGCGTCCTGTTGAGAAAGTCATCTGTAAATGGGATCGCATGAGTGAACGAATGATTCAATCCAATGCACTGATCCCTGTGGGAGCCTGCTCGCGAATGCGGTGTGTCAGTCACCTACTTTGTTGAATGCGACGCCGTCTTCGCGAGCAGGCTCCCACATTGTTTGATCTGTTCAGCAAGCGCATGACCTGTTCCAGTAACAGTGCTACCACAATGGCGCCGGCTGCAATGACAAACAATAACGCGTGATCGCCGCCGCTGGCGTTGAACAACGCCGAATACGCATACCCGGCGATAGCCTGAAACGTAGCGAATGAAACCGTCGCGCGGCTCCAGGCAAGTTGCTGTTGATGATGCTGTGGGACCAGTTCGTGAACCCGTCACCGCCCGCAGGGCCAGCACTGCACGAATCCCTGTAGGAGCTGTCGAGTTAAACGAGGCTGCGATCTCTTGATCTTTATGGCATTTCCGGCAGTTCTTGCGGCCGCAGGTCAAAGATCAATACCTCGGCATCGACGCCATTGCTCAAGGTCAGCACCTGTTCATCGCGAACCCGCACGCCATCGCCTTCCTGCAACGGCACGCCGTTGAGCTCGACATTGCCGCGGGCCACATGCACATAGGCATAGCGGTTCGTGGCCAATTCCAGCGCAGCGCTTTCCTTACCGTCGATCAGCGCCGCATACACCCGTGCGTCCTGACGCACCTTCAGCGAGCCTTTCGCCCCGTCGGGGGAGATGATCAGTTGCAGACGGCCGCGTTTCTTTTGCGGGCTGAAATGCTCTTGCTGATAGCGCGGTTTGGCGCCGCTGATGTCCGGCACGATCCAGATTTGCAGGAAGTGCACCGGCCGGGTGGTCGAGTGGTTGTATTCGCTGTGCGCCACGCCGCTGCCGGCGCTCATCAACTGCACGTCGCCGGGGCGGATCACCGAGCCAGTGCCCAGGGTGTCTTTGTGTTCCAAAGCACCTTCGAGCACATAAGAGAAAATCTCCATGTCGCGGTGTGGGTGCTGGCCGAAACCTTTACCGGCGGCAACCCGGTCATCGTTGATCACCAGCAGGTCGGAAAAACCCTGCTCTTTCGGGTTGCGATAGTTGGCGAAGGAAAAGGTATGGAACGACTTCAACCAACCGTGATTGGCCGCGCCGCGATCCGAAGCTTTGCGAAGGGTCAGCATGATGAAATCTCCTGTGGGGACGTTGATTCGTCCGAGTGAGGAGAAGGTTAATGGTTACGGGTTGGTGCAATAAGTAGGTGGAAATTGAAATACTGTCCTGTTGAGGTTGACAGTGATCGGCAGGCGATCACGTATTCTTCTCCGACGCCGATGCCACATTTGGCCATAATGCACAGCATTCTTCTGATACCGACACCAAACCCTGTGGGAGCGGGCTTGTCTCCGGGCGGCGATCCGACGAAAGCGGCGTCACATTCAATATTGTGGGTGACTGATACACCGCTTTCGCGAGCAAGCCCGCTCCCACAGGGGGGTGGTGTTTGGCAGATGGATTTTCTTTTGACTTCAGTGATTTTGAACCCATGAAAACCGTGGCTATTGTGTTGTTCCCGGACTTTCTCCTGCTGGACATGGCAGGCCCGATGGAAGTGTTTTCCATCGCCAATCGATATCTGGCACCGGATGATCGTTACGAACTGTCGACCATCGGCACCGAGCATGGCGCACTGCGTGCCTCCAACGGCGTCAGCGTCCAGGCCGATTTGCACATCGATCAGGCGGATCAGGCGTATGACCTGTTGCTGGTGCCGGGCGGTCCGGGTGCCTATAACGAAAAACATCCACCGTTGTTGTGTTGGCTCAAAGCCGCGGTCGGTCGCGCCGAGCGATACGGCTCGATCTGCACCGGCGCGTTCGTGCTGGGGCATGCCGGTTTGCTGGACGGCTATCGCGTGACCACCCACTGGCATTACACCGAACGACTGATCAAAGGCTTCCCGAAGGCTACCGTCGAAACCGATCAGATTTACGTGCAGGACCGCAACCTCATCACTTCCGGCGGCGTCACTGCCGGCATCGACCTGGCACTGTCGGTGGTCACCGAAGACCATGGCAAGAAAGTCGCCCAGGACGTCGCCAAGGTTTTGCTGGTGGTCATGAAGCGGCAGGGTGGGCAGGCGCAATTCAGCCCGTTGATGGCCGCTGTCGCACCGCAGGAAACACCGATCACTCGTGTGCAGAACTTTGTGCTCGAACACCTCGATGAAGCATTCAGCATCGAACGCATGGCCAGCCTCGCGAACATGAGTGCGCGGCACTTCGCCCGGATGTTTGCTCGGGAAGTGAACATGACGCCCATGGAATTTCTGCAAAGTGCGCGTATCGACAGCGCCAGGAATCTGCTGGAAACCAGCGACTT
This sequence comes from Pseudomonas sp. BF-B-26, assembly GCF_019956495.1. Taxonomy (NCBI): domain Bacteria; kingdom Pseudomonadati; phylum Pseudomonadota; class Gammaproteobacteria; order Pseudomonadales; family Pseudomonadaceae; genus Pseudomonas; species Pseudomonas sp. BF-B-26. The sequence goes on from NZ_JAHBDP010000142.1 coordinate 10,219, forward strand.
GCCACTCAAGACAGTGGCGTTCAAAAGTGGCTTCGGCAGCGTACGGCACATGCGTTTTCTGTTCAGTGAAAAGCTTGGTTTGACGCCGACCCAATACCGTGAGCAGTTCAGCTAGAGCCTTCTTGTCCGTTATGCGCACCGTGATGGCTGTGACGCTCCCTCCGTGGCAGTTGTACCGTCACTGATGCCTGCCAAGATACCCTGAACGCTTTGCAATGGAGGTGCGGGAACCTGGAAGGCGGGTGCAAGGGATGTTGCTGCACTGTGAGCCGGGCCAGGTTTCAGCACGTGAATGTGCATGAACAGCCTCAGAGATTTAAACAGCGATGCGGTGCTGCGATTCGGCCCCTATGCATTCCATCTGCGGCAACGGCTGATCCTCGAAGGTGATCGACCGCTGCGCATGGGCGGTCGGGCGCTGGATATCCTCCAGGTGTTGGTCGAGCGCGCCGGCAACGTGGTCAGCAAGGACGAACTGATTGCTCACGTCTGGCCGACGTCCGTGGTCGAGGAAATCAACCTGCGCGTGCACATTGCCGCCCTGCGTCGGGCGCTTGGCGACGGGCAGAATGGCCAGCGCTACATCGTCAACATTCCCCAGCGCGGTTACAGTTTTATCGCCCCGGTGCAGCCCGCGTCCGCGAGCACGCGGCTCTTGATCGAGACCGTGCAAAAACATCAGCACAACCTGCCCGCACGACTCACGCCGGTGACCGGTCGGGATTCGCTGGTCGGCAGTCTGGTCCGGCAGTTGCCGGTCCGGCGTTTCATGACGCTGGTCGGCCCCGGCGGCGTCGGCAAGACCACGGTGGCGTTGCGTGTCGGCGAACTGCTGTTGCAGCACTATGAAGAGGGGGTGTGGCTGGTTGATTTCGCAGCGATCGGTGACCCCGCGCGAGTGGTCGATCATCTGATCCAGACCCTTGAACGGGAGATTGGCACGACGCTGGAGGTGCTGGCAAACTGGCACGCGTTGCTGGTGCTGGACAACTGCGAACACCTGCTGGAACGCTGTCGAACCCTGGTCGAGGATTTGCTGATGTCGGCGCCTCGGCTGTCCATTCTGGTGACCAGCCGCGAGCCTTTACAGGCAGGAGGGGAAACGGTTCAGCGTGTACCGTCTCTGGCGGTGCCGCCCGCGTCGGCGTTGCACAGTGTCGCCGAAGCCATGGGGTATTCGGCGGTGCAGCTGTTCGTCAGCCGTGCCCGAACCCGTCAACAAGGGTTTGCCTTGCGCGAACAAGACCTCAAGGCGGTCCGTGAAATCTGTCGGCGGCTCGACGGTTTGCCACTGGCCATCGAACTGGCTGCGGCGCAGATCCATGCGCTGGCGTTGGTCGGTTTGCAAGCTCAGCTGGATAACTGTCTTCAGCTGCTGACCCAAGGCCGGCGTACGGCGGTGCCCCGACATCAGACGCTCAAAGCTGCCCTGGACTGGAGCTATGAACGGCTGAGCCTGCCGGAACAAACCGTGTTGCAGCGCTTGTCGGTGTTCAAAATGTCATTCACCCTCGATGCCGCGATTGGCGTGTGCAGTTGCGCGGAGCTGAAGCCCGATCAACTGGCGGCGCTGGTGACGCGATTGGTCGCCAAATCGTTGCTCTCGATGGATCAGGTCAACGGCACGACCCGTTATCGCTTTCTCAACACCACGCGCACCTATGCCCTTGAGAAGCTCGAACACAACGGCCACCTGCGGGCGTTTGAGCAGCGCTATTCGCATTACATCAGCCGGGCGCGCTGGGTCTCAGGCGTGCAGTTGCCCATTGAGCTCCTCGAGTAATCGACGGACTTTGCTCAGGTCCGGTGTAGAAAATCCCTCGGTGAACCGATTGTAGATCGGCGCCAGCAGCTCATGAGCTTGCTGATACAGGCCCTGACGCTGCCAAAGTTGCGCCAGCGAGGTGGCGCTGCGCAGTTCCCAAGCCAGGGCGCCCTGATGTTTCGCCACGTTCAATGCCCTGATCAGCACGGCCTCGGCCGCTTCGGTTTTCAGTGGGCAATCCTCGGCCAGCAGCGCATCAGCCCGGGCCCGCAGTACTTCCGCCGTGCTCCAGCCAGCCGTACCAGTGTCGGCCCGTTGCAACAGGGCGTCATCGACGAAACTGCCATCCAGCGTGACCATGATGTCCTTGATCAGCCCCACGCCTGGCTGAAGAGGCAAGTGCGCCTCGGCGCTGTCGATCACCTGCGCATAGTGTCGGGCCCAGGTGTAGAACAGCAGCACCGAGTGTTTCTGTGCTTGTTCCAGCAGCTGGCGCAAGAGTTCACGAGCCGTTCGGGTATCGCCGTTGTAGTGAGCGATCGGGCAACCGGCCAGCGCCAGGGTGTAGCAGATGGACGTGCCGTGGTTGATCTGGGTCGCAATGTCCAGCGCTTGCCGGGCGGTGTGCCAGGCTTGTTCTGGTTGCCCCTGCAACCAGAGGATGCGCGCCAGAATCGTCAAGGCGGCGACGCTCTGATCGTAGTGCACTCCAAAACCGTAGGTGAAGCGGTTGAGGTGGCCGCTCTGGGCCATGCGCTGAAGCACCTGCTCGGCATTGATCCGCGCCTGCTGTTGGTCCCCGGCAAAGTGCAACGCCAGCACCCGCAAGCGATGCATGCTGAGGGACAACACTGCATCGCCGTGCAGTCCCAATCGATCGAATTGCCGGCTCTGTTCCAGGGCCAATTGATAATTGGCGCAACAGAGGTTGACCGCCATGTGCCCGGACACCGCCCGCAACTGACCGGCCAAATCGTTGCATTGCTTGGCCAGGGTTCTGGCGCTGACGAAAGCCTCGATGGTTTCAGCCGTGCTCATCTGAGTGTGATAGCAAGAACTGCCGAGGGCGAGATGCAGGGCTATTTTCAGCTGCGGGCAGGGATCGGACGTTGCATCGAGCAGGGCCAGCGCCCTGCGCACGTAGAGGCCGTGCTCCTTGAGCAGCGACAGCTCCTGCCACAGCGGCGTGGAAGCTGCCGTCAGGCGGATCGCCAATGCCTGCGGTCCTTGCGCGTTAAAACACCAGTCGAGGGCCGAACGAATGTCTTCCAGACCGCGGGTATAACGCTCGATCCATGTACCTGTCGGGATCAGCTCCCAGTCGTGCTGGGCCTGATTCATCAACGCCAGGCAGCGCTTGGCGTGACGTTCCCGGGTATCGGGCAGGTCGGCGGCCTGGTCGAGTTTCTCCAGGGCATAGCTGCGGGTAGTGTCGAGCAATCGGTAAAACACCTCTTCGTCCCCCACCTCCACGTTCAGCAGCGATTTGGCCACCAGTTGCGTGATCGAGCCAAACACTGCTTGCGGTTCGATGTGTTCGCCGACGATCACCGCCGCCGCCGATTCCAGGGTGAACCCGCCCCTGAACACACCCAGTCGGCGCAAGCAGGCTTGTTCGCAGGCATTGAGCAGCTCGAAGCTCCAGTCCAGTGTGGCGCGCAAGGTTTGGTGTCGGCCCAGTGTGGTCTGGCAACCCTGGGTGAGCAGGCGAAAACTGCCTTGGAGCTGGGTCAGTAATCCGCTCAATCCGAGGCTGTTGACTTGCGCGGCCGCCAATTCGATCGCCAATGGAATACCGTCCAGACGCCGGCAAATTTCAATTGCCAGCGGCAGCTCGTCATCGGTCAGTTCGAAGCTGTCGTGGCTGGCCATCGCCCGTTCGACGAACAACTGCAGGGCGGAAAAGGTCAGGGCCTGAGTGCGGTCTGGCACGGCAATGGGGGGAGGGCAGTCCAGCGACTCCAGGCGTTGGACACATTCACCTTCGGCCCGCAAGCTCTCACGGCTGGTGGCCAGAATGTGCACCTCTGGCGCGGCGCGCAGGAGGCTCTCGCTCAGCAATGCGATGGCGTCGACCAGGTGTTCGCAGTTGTCGATCACCAGCAGCATCTGTCGGTCGCGCAAAAACGCGGCGAGGCCGCTCATCGGCTCGGCGTCGTGCAAGGACAGTTCGAGCAATGTCGCCAGGTGAACGGTGATCATCGATGGATCATTGATCGGCGCCAGGTCCAGCAGGCGAATGCCATCCCGGTAGCGCCCGATCAGTTGTTCGGCGACACGCAGGGCCACGGTGGTTTTGCCGATCCCGCCGGGCCCGACCAGAGTAATGAAACGCTGGCGTGACAGCTGGACCACCAGGCTATCGACGAGAGACTGGCGGCCGATCATGCGGGTTCGACGAACGGGCAGGTTGTGGCCACTCGGCACGTATGCTGCGCTCCCTGGAGGGTGCTCGATGTGCTCCAGCGAATACGGCGCCACAAAGCTGTACCCGCGCTGCGCCACGGTGATGATGTAACGCTGGCCGGCCTGTCCGTCGCCGAGGGCCTTGCGCAAGGCGGCCATGTGCACCCGCAGGTTGATGTCTTCCACCACGTTTTTCGGCCAGACCCTGGCGATCAGCGTTTGTTTGCTGACCACCTCCCCGGCGTGTTCCAAAAGGATCAACAGAATGTCCATGGCACGTCGACCCAGGCGCAGGGGCTGGTCGGCCTCCATGACCAGACGTTGTCCGGGATAGATCCGGTAGGGGCCGAAATGGATGGCTTTGTCGGGGGGAAGGGTCAACGTGTCACTCCTGCTTGCAGCCGTCTGATACGCGGTTTTCGAGCATATTCGTCAGGTTTTTACGGCAACGCAATGCGCTGGCCGGATGACTCTGCGGCGTCTGCCTGGACTGCTGGTTCTCCGCCCTTGTTCATGGGTTCCGTAATTATTGGGCGCGACGGTCTTGAAGGTATCGCTGAGGCTTTTGGCGCGCCAGGGAAAATTAACAACGTTTAACTCGTCCTGCGTCCGGTCTACGCTCAAAACTCTGCATCTTCAACGGCCACCGGTCTGTGGGAGCGAGCCTGCTCGCGAAGGCGGCGGCACATTCAACATCGTGGGTGACTGATACAACGCTTTCGCGAGCAGGCTCGCTCACACAGGGGGACTGCCGTGGAACAAAGGGATTAAACATGTCATGAGGACGTCGGAATGAGCAACGTGGTGGTGGTCTATCACAGTGGCTACGGGCACACCCGTGTCATGGCCGAAGCCGTGGCCCAAGGCGTGGAAAGGCACGGCAGTACCTGCCGGCTGATTTCGGTCGAGGACGTGGACCGGCACTGGGACCATTTGCACAACGCCGACGCAATCATCTTCGGCGCGCCGACCTACATGGGTAGCGCCTCGGCACCCTTCAAGGGGTTCATGGACGCCACGGCGGCGTTCTACCTGGCCCAACCCTGGCGCGACAAACTGGCGGCCGGCTTCACCAATTCCGGCTGTCTGTGCGGCGACAAACTCAACACTTTGCTGCAGATGGCAGTGTTCGCCGCGCAGCACTCAATGATCTGGGTTGGCCTCGACCTGCTGCCGGCGCGTTCGAGCACGGGCGTGTTCGATGGGCAAATGAATCGCCTGGGCAGTTCGCTGGGCGCCATGGCGCAGTCGAATGTCGAACAGTCCCCCGAACGCGCACCGCCCCCCGAAGACCGCCGCACCGCCGCCCATCTGGGCGAGCGAGTGGCGCGGCTGGCTGAACGCATGAGCCACTCACCGGTTTGATTCACCCCAACACTCACTAAGGAGACAACACATGAGTACGTTCACGACCCGAGACGGCACCGAAATTTATTACAAGGACTGGGGCACCGGTCAGCCTATTGTCTTCAGCCATGGCTGGCCGTTGAACGCCGACAGCTGGGAGTCGCAGATGATCTTCCTGGCTGCCAAAGGCTACCGGGTGATTGCCCATGATCGCCGCGGTCATGGCCGCTCCAGCCAGCCGTGGACCGGCAACGACATGGACACCTACGCCGATGATCTGGCGCAGTTGATCGAGTGGCTGGACCTCAAAGATGCCGTGCTGTTCGGCTTCTCCACCGGCGGCGGTGAAGTGGCGCGCTACATTGGTCGCCACGGTACCGAGCGCGTAGCCAAGGCCGGGCTGATTTCTTCGGTGCCGCCGCTGATGCTCAAGACTGAAGCCAACCCTGGCGGCCTGCCGATCGAGGTGTTTGACGGCATTCGCAAGGCGTCCCTGGCCGACCGTTCGCAGCTTTACATCGACCTCGCCAGCGGTCCGTTCTTCGGCTTCAACAAACCAGACGCCAAGCCATCCCAGGGCATGATCGACTGGTTCTGGATGCAAGGCATGACCTCCGGCCACAAGAACGCTTATGACTGCATCAAGGCATTCTCCGAAACCGACTTCACCGAAGACCTGAAGAAGTTCGACATTCCGACGCTGGTGGTGCATGGCGATGCTGACCAGGTGGTGCCGATCGAAGCGTCGGGTATTGCGTCTGCAAAACTGGTGAAAGGATCTACGTTGAAGATCTACCCCGGCGCCCCCCATGGCTTGACTGATACCCACAAGGATCAGCTCAACGCCGATCTGCTGGCGTTTTTGAAGGACTAAGCGTTAATCCCAGGCCCCCCGATCCTATGTCATGGAAGCTTTGTAGCGGGTTTATTGCGCGTGAAGTTGAGCGGTGCAGGCGGGGCGGTGG
>NZ_JAHBDP010000143.1:0-16412 GCF_019956495.1 Pseudomonas sp. BF-B-26
AAGAGACAGACATCATTGTCGACTGACACTCCGCCTTCGCGAGCAAGCCCGCTCCCACAGGGTTTTGCGGCGACCACACGACATACATTTTTTAGCGTCTATACCCACAAACTTACTAATTTATCTCTCACGCCCCACCGCACATCATCAACTCCAACAAGAAAAGCGTCGCCCCCGCGCGGCGCTCACCGAAGTACGTCCACGTACTCAAATTGCCTTGGAGTCCGTCATGGTTACCGCAGCAACAACCTCCGCCCCACTCATCGAAAAACACACCATCGGCTACGTGCCGCCCGAAGATCGCCACGGAAAAACCCGCGACCTGTTCACCCTCTGGTTCGGCGGCAACATCGCGCCGTTGCCCATCGTCACCGGCGCCCTCGGCGTGCAAATGTTCCACCTGAACCTGGTGTGGGGCATCGTCGCCATCCTCGTCGGCCACCTGGTCGGCGGCGTGCTGATGGCCTTGCACTCGGCGCAAGGCCCGCAGATGGGCATTCCGCAAATGATCCAGAGCCGCGCCCAGTTCGGCTCCCTCGGCGCACTGCTGGTGGTGCTGATCGCCGGCATCATGTACATCGGCTTCTTCGCCTCCAACATCGTCCTCGCCGGCAAATCCCTGCACGGCGTGGTCGATAGCGTGCCGGTGCCCGTGGGCATCGTCATCGGCGCCCTCGGTTCCGGCATCATCGGCATCATCGGCTACCGCTTCATCCACGTGCTCAACCGCATCGGCACCTGGGTGCTCGGCGCCGGCATCGTGCTGGGCTTCGGCTACATCTTCACCCACGTCCAGACCGCCGACTTCCTCACCCGCGGCAGCTTCAACATCTCCGGTTGGCTGGCCACCGTCTCCCTCGCCGCACTCTGGCAAATCGCCTTCGCACCCTACGTCTCCGACTACTCGCGCTACCTGCCCGCCAACGTGCCCGTGGCCGCAACGTTCTGGACCACCTATCTGGGCACCGTGCTCGGCTCCAGCCTCTCGTTCATCTTCGGCGCCGTCGCCGTCCTCGCCACACCCGTCGGCATGGACACCATGGACGCCGTCAAACTCGCCACCGGCTCCATCGGCCCACTGATGCTCGTGCTGTTCCTGCTCAGCGTCATCAGCCACAACGCCCTCAACCTCTACGGCGCCGTGCTGTCGCTGATCACCCTGGTCCAAACCTTCGCCTACCGCTGGATCCCGACCGCCAAAAGCCGCGCCATCCTCTCGGTCATCATCCTCGCCGCCTGCTGCTTCGCCGCCGTCGGCGCCTCCGCCAACTTCATCGGCCACTTCGTCGACATGGTGCTGGTGCTGCTCGTGGTGCTGGTGCCATGGACCGCGATCAACCTGATCGACTTCTATGCGATTCACAAAGGTCAGTACGACATCGGTTCGATCTTCAAGGTCGATGGCGGGATCTATGGGCGGTACAACCCGCAGGCGTTGCTGGCGTATGCGATTGGCATTGTGGTGCAGATTCCCTTCATGAACACGCCACTCTACGTCGGCCCCATCTCCGAACACATCAACGGCGCTGACCTGTCCTGGCTGGTCGGCCTGCTGATCACCTCCCCGCTCTACTACTGGCTAGCTAACCGCGACACCGCCTACAAACGCCGGTTGTCGAATGGGAAACTGGCCACCAGTCTGTAATTGGAACCCAATCCCCTGTGGGAGCGGGCTTGCTCGCGAAGAGGCCCTGACAGTCAACATCCCTATCGACTGCCACATCTTTCGCGAGCAAACCCGTTTTCGCTTCACCCGCCCTTCCACAAAACCCGAAATTAAATGAACCCCGCCCACACCCACTCACCTAACTGAATGACTATCAGGAGGGTGAACAATGCAAACCGAAACCATCTGGATCGTACTCGCCGCAATACTTGTGCTGGTCGAGGTATGGGCCATCAACAAAGTGCGCAAAGCCGAAGGCAAATCCAGCAACAAACTCGTATGGATGGTGGTAATCGTGTTCGTACCGCTGTTCGGGCTGATAGCGTGGGCACTGGCGGGGCCGAAACACACCGATCCCAACCCGCATTCACCGCAGGCCAGACAATGACGGCGGAGGCTGTGCGGTAAGAATTTGGGAACTGCGCAAACTCAAACAACAAAGCCCCGAAGATTCGGGGCTTGTTGTTTTCTGACCACCCGATTTCATAAACCTGACATCCGAAATTCGCGTAGGAATTCACCCTTTGTGGCGAGGGGATTTATCCCCGTTGGGTCGCGAAGCGGCCCCAAAAACTGCCTCCCCTTTCCCAAGACACTCCACACGACCCGAATCACCGCAACAAGCCCGAAAACAGTGGCATTCAGCCTTGTCACAACAACCGCAAAAGCGTCCTACAGCCCGGTTGTGAGCATCAAAATGGGCGCCTATATTCGACCCGTCGCTGACAGCAGTCAGCGGCAGGGATTCGCAGCCCTAAAAAGAAGACACCGAATACCGTTATCCACCACACAGCCGATTTCCGTCTGTGCATTGGTTATGACGGATGTGACTCATCTTTCTAGGACTAAAACCATGACAACCCAAAACCCGCCTCGCCGCTTCACCCCCATGTCCCAATTCGCAACCGACTACCCCGTCCTGCTCATCGACAGCGACGCCCCACTCCGCGAACTCCACAACTGCGTCAGCGAACGCCTCAGCGCCGTCCTCAAGTACCTCAACCTCATGGCCTGCACCAGCCTCCCCGACTACGCCGAAAACGACATCAACACCGTCACCAACATCGCCCGGATCATGGTCCAGGACGTGAGCGATGTGTTTCGGGTGATTGAGCAGCGTGGGTTTGATACCCCCAAAGGTCAGTGATCGAATTTCAACCCCAATAAAAACCCGCGTCGATGCGGGTTTTTATTACTTGGTCAAACAGAAAAAAGGTGACAGATCAGTTTCTTGATTTCTTGAGCACACTTTCTATCAAAACAAATCTTTCGCCATTTCTGCTAGTCACCTTTTTGCCTACTTTTCTAAGTAAGTCGTCTGCCGCAAAGAAGAAGAGCCGACCTGTAGGATTCTTCCTCACCTAAATTCTTTACCCGCCGCAAGACAAGTCTGAACTTAATCAGTTGCTTAACCACCCCGTCATCCTCCCTCCAATGCAAATGTTACGCTCGGAACAACGCGAGCAGCTGACTATAGGGAGTGGTACATATGGCTAATCACGGTTACATGAGCATGACCGGCAAACGACAAGGCTTGATTTCCGCCGGTTGTTCTGGTCTGAATTCAATCGGCAACAAATGTCAGATTGCGCATGAAGATGAAATCATGGTTCTAGCGTATTCGCACAACATGATTACGGGCAACGACGGCGGAGTTTCTGGCGGTCGCGGCAAGCATTTACCGATCATGATCACTAAAAATATCGATAAATCCTCACCGTTGTTGGCCAGCGCACTTCATGAGCGCGAAGAGATAGAGTGCACGATCCATTTTTATCGAACATCACCAACTGGCGGCCAGGATAAATATTATTCAATACGGCTGACTGGGGCGAAAATTGCGCACATCAACCTTCAAGTCCCTCACGCCATTCATATGAATGATGCACAACCACAAGAAATGGTATCTATTCGTTATCGTGATATTAGCTGGACGCACATTCAGGGAAGTACGTGTGCTTATAGCACTTGGGGAAATGAGGATGAGTGATGAATCCTGTGACATTCACGATGTAACTAAAACCGCGTCCGATCTTGTTGCATTCGGATGCACTCTCGGCGCCATACACCTCTACGATAACTTTATACAGCTTAAATTTAGCTCGATTGTTTCATCCTATGCGAACGAAATTATCCAAGCCGTTGATGAAGGACTCATCAGTGCGTGGCAAGGGATACAAGAGATTAGAGAGGAATATGCCGAGTTATCCTCCAAGGCTCTTTTTTATGCTCAAAATGGCGCCGGGGCTATGGCAGGCGCCATGCAGTTTGAGGCAGGTGTTTCCACTATAGGAAAAACAAGAGGGGCCGGCATAGTGCCTGGCATACCATTAATCGCACATGGCTTCAACAACATCTATGAAGGTTTGGGGAACATCTACAATGGCCCCGGTGCTCCAGGTATAGTTGGTCCTGTGAGAGAGTTTTATCAAGATCGTCTTGGAAGCGCTTACGAGGGCAACATGGCCTACTACTCCATGGATTTGTACTTATCTATAAACGGCCTGACAAACCTTGTTAGAAAACCAGACTCAATGCAGTTGTTTAACCACGACCCTATCAACTATGAAATGGCCTACAACCAAATGGGGAGACTCGCTCTAGCTTTCGAAGCGTTAGTTGACGCCATCACAATCAAAACAATGATAAACGAAAGCAACGAAACGAAAAAAGAAAAGTAACAATGAGCGAGTACAAGCCAATCATTACCTACGCCGTGATTGGCCTGTATAAAAGCTCAAGAAAAACAAGATCAACGCAAAAATAAGAAACATAGTTGCTACAACTAACATATAAGGCACATCATTTAAAAACTTAATCTTATTCACCTGAGGACTGAAAATCATGGTCCCGACTGCAGCACCAATGACAATCCCAATCCAAGAGCCACGCAAACTCATATACTTTTCATCCATCATCCCGCCAAGCCAAACACTCTTCAGCCTGGGAATATAAAAACGCAAGCATAAAAGGCTGATAGCTATATACGTCACAATATAGGCTGCTCTCAGTGCGCTACCCTCCAGGGGCATTATCTGCTTTATCCCTCCCACAACTATTAGTGTATAAAGCCCCGCTGAGCCGAGGACAAGAGAGCCTACCCAAATATAATAGCGAGCATTACTTAAATTCATAAAAACATGATCCATCATGACTACAATATTTGAAACATATTATAGCCATGCATCAGATCGATGGAAGCACTGAAACATCTACTCAATCAAAAGTTGGCCGGTGTGTTAGCGCTGATAATCTCCGCCTCATCCGCCCCAATATTCCGAAACCGATGCGGCAGCGTCGTCGGAAAGTAATACCCATCCCCGGCATTCAACACACTAATCTGCCCATCAACCGTCAACTCAACCGTCCCCCGAGTAACCAGCCCACACTCCTCCCCTTCCGAGTGCACAATCGGCTCTTCCCCCGAGCTCGCCCCAGGCGCGTATTGCTCGCGCAACAGGCGCATCTGTCGACTCGGCACCGAAGCGCCAATCAGCAGCAACCGCAGCCCATGACGGCCCAGATCTGGCTGTTCATTGGCGCGGAAGACGTATTGGTGCTCGCGGGGCGGCTGATCAAAGGTGAAGAAGTCCGCCAAAGACATAGGAATGCCTTCGAGCAATTTTTTGAGGGAGCTGACGGAGGGACTGACGCGATTTTGTTCGATCAGGGAGATGGTGGCATTGGTGACGCCGCTACGCCGGGCCAGCTCGCGCTGGGAGAGTTTGTAGCTTTCGCGTACTAATTTGAGTCGTGAGCCCGTGTCCATGACAGCCTTATGCGCGGAATACTTAAGGGTTATGGGGGTGGATGGCGGGCGACTTTTGGCCGCGAAAAACACCGCTTCCCTGTCCCGGAAATTTGAAAGGCGGGTATTAAATCACGTTTGGTGGTGTTGCTCAGCAGGTTCGATAAATGGTTGGGTAAAAAGGTTGTTTTGGCCTGGGGTTGGGTGGTTTGGGTGTGAAAGGTGTAGGTGTGGTTGCGGTGTGTCAGTTGGGATAGATGGTGGCTGGCAGGGCCTCTTCGCGAGCAAGCCCGCTCCCACAGTTTGGTTTTGGTTGATAACGGATTTTGTGTCTGCCAAACATCTCGTAGGAGCCGAGCTTGCTCGCGATGGCGGTGTGTCAGTCGATATCAATGTTGACTGTGCCGCCGTCATCGCGAGCAGGCTCACTCCCACAGTTTGGTTTTGGTTGGTCTCAGATTTTGTGTCTGCCAAACATCTCGTAGGAGCCGAGCTTGCTCGCGATGGCGGTTTGTCAGTCGATATCAATGTTGACTGTGCCGCCGTGATCGCGAGCAAGCTCGGCTCCTACAGGGGTTGTGTTGGGGTTAGATGCCGAATCGGTCGCGCAGTGCGTAGTACGCGGCGCCCATGGCGGTGAGTGGGGCCTGGAAGGTGCGGCCGCCGATCATGGGCATGTGCGGGAGTGAGGCGAATGCATCGAAGCGTTCGGCGTCGCCGCGGATCATTTCCGAGATCAGTTTGCCGGCCAGGTGCGAGCAGGTGACGCCGTGGCCGCTGTAGCCTTGCATGTAGTAGGCGTTTTTCTCGATGCGGCCGAATTGCGGCATGCGGGACATGGTCAGCAGGAAGTTGCCGGTCCAGCGGTAGTCGATCTTCACGTCCTTCAGTTGCGGGAAGGTCTTGAGGATTTTCGGCTTGATCAGTTGTTCGATGTCGTCCGGTTCACGGGCGCCGTAGACCACGCCGCCGCCGTACAGCAAGCGGTTGTCGGCGGTGAGGCGGTAGTAGTCGAGCAGGTAGTTGCAGTCTTCGACGCAGTAGTTGTTTTTGATCAGGCTGCGCGCAACCTTTTCGGACAACGGTTCGGTGACGACGATTTGCGAGCCGCACGGCATGCTTTTGCGCGTGACGCGGTTGTCGAGGTCTTGCGGCAAATACGCGTTGCCGGCGATCAGCAGGTACTTGGCGCGGACCACGCCTTTGGCGGTGCGCACGGTGATCGGTTCGCCGTAGGTGATTTCCACGGCGGCGGATTGTTCGTAGATTTTGCCACCCAGGCCGATGATGGCCGAGGCTTCGCCGAGGGCCAGGTTCAGCGGGTGGATGTGGCCGCCTTGCATGTCGAGCAGGCCGCCGACGTAGTTGTCGCAACCCACTTCGCGCTTGATGTCGGCCGCGTCGAGCATCTTCAGGTTTTTGTTGCCATAGCGTTCCCAGCTGCTTTTCTGCTCGGCCAGGCCTTTGAGTTGCTTTTTGTTCAGCGCGGCGAAGATGCCGCCGGGCTTGTAGTCGCACTGGATGTCGTAGTGCTGGATGCGCTGACGGATGATGTCGGCGCCTTCGAAGATCATGCTGCCGAGCACTTCAGCGGTTTTGTCGCCGTAGCGTTCTTCGATGACGTCGACGTCGCGGCTGTAGGAGTTGACCAATTGGCCGCCGTTGCGACCGCTGGCGCCGAAACCGACTTTGGCGGCTTCGAGCACGGTCACGCTGTAGCCCGCTTCGGCGAGGAACAGGGCCGAGGACAAACCGGTGTAGCCGGCGCCGATGATGCAGACGTCGCAATCTACCGCTTGTTCGAGCACCGGGAAGTCACCGGTGAAGTTGCGGGTGGCGGCGTAGTAGCTGTTTACATGTGCTTGTTTCATAGGTTTCTCCGATGGCCGCTGGCATGTGCCGGCGGCCGTCGCTTTTTTATAGGTGTTAGAGCTTGATCCAGGTCGCTTTGAGTTCGGTGTATTTGTCGAACGCGTGCAGCGATTTGTCCCGACCGTTACCCGACTGCTTGTACCCGCCGAACGGTGCGGTCATGTCGCCGCCGTCGTACTGGTTGACCCAGACGCTGCCGGCGCGCAAGCCGCGGGCGAAGGTGTGAGCCTTGCTCAGGTTGCTGGTCCAGACGCCTGCGGCCAGGCCGAAGATGCTGTCGTTGGCGATGGCCAGCGCTTCTTCCTCGGTGTCGAAGGTGATCAGCGACAGCACCGGGCCGAAGATTTCTTCTCGGGCGATGGTCATGGCGTTGGTCACGCCGTCGAAGATCGCCGGTTCCACGTACAGGCCACCGGTGGCTTCGAGGGTGCGGCTGCCGCCGGCGATCAGTTGCGCGCCCTGATCTTTGCCGACCTGGATGTAGCGCAGCACGTTGTCCAGTTGGCGCTGATCGACGACCGCGCCGACGGTGGTTTCCGGATCGAGGGCGTGCCCCGGTTTCCAGGCTTGCAGCGCTTCCACCAGTAGCGGAATGAACTGCTCGCGGATCGAGCGCTCCACCAGCAAGCGCGAACCGGCGGTGCAGACTTCGCCTTGGTTGAAGGCAATCGCACCGGCCGCCGCTTGTGCTGCCGCGCGCAAATCCGGCGCGTCGGCGAACACCACGTTCGGGCTCTTCCCCCCTGCTTCGAGCCAGACGCGTTTCATGTTGCTTTGGCCGGAATAGATCAGCAGTTGCTTGGCAATCGCGGTCGAGCCGGTGAAGGCCAGCACGTCGACGTCCATGTGCAACGCCAGTGCCTTGCCGACGGTGTGACCGTAGCCCGGCAGGACGTTGAACACGCCTTTCGGGATGCCCGCTTCCAGCGCCAGTTGGGCGATGCGGATGGCGGTCAGTGGCGACTTTTCCGAAGGCTTGAGGATGAACGAGTTGCCGGCCGCGAGGGCTGGGGCGAACTTCCAGCTGGCCATAATCAGCGGGAAGTTCCACGGCACGATGGCGGCGACCACACCGGCAGGTTCGCGGGTGATGAGGCCGAGTTGGTCGTGGGGTGTGGCGGCGACTTCATCGTAGATCTTGTCGATGGCCTCGGCGCTCCAGCGGATCGCGTTGGCGGTCGCCGGGATGTCGATGTTCATCGAGTCGTTGATCGGTTTGCCCATGTCGAGGGTTTCGAGCAGGGCGAGTTCTTCCTGGTTGGCCAGGATCAGGTCGGCGAAGCGGATCAGTGTGCGCTTGCGTTCGGCCGGGGCGAGATTGGCCCAGATGCCGGATTCGAAGGTGCGGCGCGCGACGGCGACTGCCGCATTGGCGTCGGCTTCGTCGGTGCTGGCGACGTTGGCCAGGAAGCGGCCGTCGACCGGGCTTATGCATTCAAAGGTGTCGCCGCTGAGTGCCGGGCAGTATTGGCCGTCGATGAATGCGCGGCCTTCGAGTGTTAGGGACTGGAAGCGTTGCTCCCAGTCGCTGCGAGTGTTTGTCATGGTTGTGACTCGACGCAGAGGAAAAAGTAGTGGGACTGAATGCCGCCCAACCAGGGAGTTGAAATGCAGCCCCCTGTGGGAGCGGGCTTGCTCGCGAAAGCGGTGGATCAGTCAACACCGATGCCGCCTGATCCACCGCCTTCGCGAGCAAGCCCGCTCCCACATTTGATTGGTGGTGTATGCAGAGAATGCGTACACCACTTGGCTCATCAGACGGTATGCAGATACCAGTTGTACTCAAGGTCCGAGATGGAATTCTCAAACTCGGCCAGCTCGCTTTCCTTGCACGCCACGAACACGTCGATGTACATCGGGTCGATGTAGCGCGACATGACTTCGCTGTCGTCCAGCTCGCGCAGTGCATCGCGCAGGTTGTTCGGCAGGCTCTGCTCGTTCTGCTCGTAGCTGTTGCCTTCAACCGGTGCGCCCGGCTCGATTTCGTTGGTCAGGCCGTGGTGAATACCGGCCAGGACCGACGCCATCAACAAGTAAGGGTTGGCATCGGCGCCCGCTACGCGGTGTTCGATGCGCACGGAGTCCGGCGAACCGGTCGGCACACGTACTGCAACGGTACGGTTGTCGATGCCCCAGCTCGGCGAGTTCGGCACGTAGAACTGCGCGCCGAAACGACGGTACGAGTTGACGTTCGGGCACAGGAACGCCATCTGCGCCGGCAGGGTCTCGAGCACACCGCCGATCGCGTGACGCAGTGCGGCGTTCTGCTCGGGATCCTCGCTGGCAAAGATGTTGTTGCCTTCTTTGTCGAGAATCGAAATGTGTACGTGCAAACCATTGCCCGCCTGGCCCGGATACGGCTTGGCCATGAAGGTGGTGTCCATCTCGTGGTCGTAGGCGATGTTCTTCACCAGACGCTTGAGCAACACCGCGTAGTCGCAAGCCTTTATAGGGTCGTTGACGTGATGCAGGTTCACTTCGAATTGCGCCGGGGCGCTTTCCTTGACGATGGCGTCAGCAGGAATGCCCTGCTCTTTCGCGCCTTCGAGGATGTCTTGCAGGCAATCGACGTATTCGTCCAGGTCGTCGATCAAGTACACCTGAGTCGACATCGGACGTTTGCCGGAAACCGGCGAGCGTGGCGATTGCGGACGACCGTTCACGTTGTCCTGGTCGATCAGATAGAACTCGAGTTCGAACGCGGCGCAGATGGTCAGGCCCATTGCATCGAACTTGCTCACGACCTGACGCAGCACTTCGCGAGGGTCAGCGAAGAACGGCTGTCCTTCGAGTTCGTGCATGGTCATTAACAGTTGCGCGGTCGGGCGCTTCTGCCAGGGCTCGATGCTGAGGGTATCGGGGATGGGGAAGCAGATTCGGTCTGAGTCACCGATGTCCAGACCCAGGCCGGTGCTTTCCACCGTAGAACCGTTGATGTCCAGAGCAAACAGTGACGCCGGGAGGTTGATGCCTTTTTCGTAAACCTTATGAAGACTGGTGCGTTCGATGCGCTTGCCGCGCACCACACCGTTCATATCCGCAATCAGAAGGTCGACGTACAAAACCTCAGGATATTTCTTAAGGAATGCGTTTGCTTCGTTGAGTTGAACGGTACGCAGAGGGACCGACATGATGCACCTATTAGCTGTTAATTATTATGTTCACTACCTTGTTGCGAGCCCAGTCAACCCGAACGGCAAAGTGAAGTCAATAGCGAACACCTGGCCTCTCAACCTTTATTTTCGGGCCTTTCTTGGGCGTGAGAGTGCCAAATCAGTCTTGCGCCCCGCGTAAACCCTGAAGATCGGACGTGCGGCGTTTAGAATTTTTTACATGAGAGTTGTTAATTAAAATCAACAAGGCTAAGCTCCGGAAAAGCTCGTTCAAGTGTGAAACTTCGAGGTGATAAAAATGGCACTCAAGCCATTGATCGGCGTTACAGCGTGCGTCAAACAGATTGGCCTGCACCCCTACCATGTCAGCGGCGACAAGTACTTGCGTGCTGTCAGCATCGCGGCTTTGGGGCTGCCGGTCATCATTCCTTCCTTAGGCGACCTGACCGAAATCGACGACCTGCTCGCGCAGCTCGACGGTCTGCTGCTGACCGGCTCGCCCTCGAATGTGGAACCCTTCCACTATCAAGGCCCCGACAGCGCCCCCGGCACGGATCACGATCCGCAACGGGATGCCACCACCCTTCCCTTATTGCGTGCAGCCATTGCGGCGGGTGTTCCGGTGCTCGGCATCTGCCGGGGCTTTCAGGAAATGAACGTGGCGTTCGGCGGCAGCCTGCATCAGAAGGTCCACGAACTCCCCGGCATGCTGGATCACCGGGAAGCGAATCATCCGGACCTGGCGGTGCAATACGCACCGGCGCATGCGGTCAACGTGCAACCGGGCGGTGTGTTCCAGGCGCTGGATTTGCCACAGGTGTTCCAGGTCAATTCGATTCACAGCCAGGGCATCGACCGACTGGCGCCCGGCCTGCGTGCGGAAGCCGTCGCGCCGGATGGTCTGATCGAAGCGATCTCGGTGGAACACAGCCCGACCTTCGCCGTCGGTGTGCAATGGCACCCGGAATGGCAGGTGCTTTCGAATCCTCCTTATTTGAGTATTTTCCAGGCGTTCGGTGATGCATGCCGGCGACGGGCGGCGCTACGTAACAAGCGCTGACTTAACACTCGATTAATCAATTTACTGCCCCCGAGAGTCAGGCGGGCGCGCCTTTGCGCGCCGGTCCCTCACGACACCAACAAACGCGATAACAACAAGTACCACCAGGCAGCCAGGACGGCGGCGCCGAATAAGCCCAGGCCGGGCGATGCCAGTGAGTCAAACGCCCCCCCTGTGGGAGCGGGCTTGCTCGCGAAGAGGGAGTGTCAGTCGACATTGATGCTGCCTGATACACCGCTTTCGCGAGCAAGCCCGCTCCCACTGGGGATCACCGTTGAGTTGACTGGCGTCGTACGGATTGGGCTTGCAATCAACTATTAAGTCAGGCCGCGTTGGCCCGACGACTGAAACCTGTTGGGAGTTTCACATGGCAAACGCCTCCAGCATCTACAGGAAGGCTCTTGAAGGTCACCAGTCACCGAAAAAGGTGCTGGTGAAAATCGACCGCGTCACCAAGAAATTCGACGAAACCACCGCAGTGGACGATGTCTCGCTTGAGATCCATCAAGGGGAAATCTTCGCCCTGCTCGGCGGTTCCGGTTCGGGCAAATCGACCCTGCTGCGCATGCTCGCAGGTTTCGAGCGTCCGACCGAAGGGCGGATTCTGCTCGACGGTGTCGACATCACCGACATGCCGCCGTACGAACGGCCGATCAACATGATGTTCCAGTCCTACGCGCTGTTCCCGCACATGACGGTGGCGCAGAACATTGCGTTCGGGCTGAAGCAGGATCGTCTGTCCACCAGCGAAATCGACGCCCGCGTTGAAGAGATGCTGCGATTGGTGCACATGACCCAATATGCCAAGCGCAAACCCCATCAGTTGTCCGGCGGTCAGCGTCAGCGTGTGGCCTTGGCTCGCTCCCTGGCCAAGCGTCCGAAGCTGTTGCTGCTCGACGAACCGATGGGTGCGCTGGATAAAAAGCTGCGTTCGCAGATGCAACTGGAGTTGGTCGAGATCATCGAGCGCGTCGGCGTGACCTGCGTGATGGTGACTCACGATCAGGAAGAAGCCATGACCATGGCCCAACGCATCGCCATCATGCACCTCGGCTGGATCGCGCAGATCGGCAGCCCGGTGGACATTTATGAAGCGCCGGTCAGCCGCATGGTCTGTGAATTCATCGGCAACGTGAACGCCTTCGACGGCACCGTGGTCGAGGACCTCGAAGGTCACGCGATTATTCACAGCCCGGACCTGGAGCAGAAGATTTACGTCGGTCACGGCGTCAGCACCTCGGTGCAGGACAAGTCGATCACTTACGCCATTCGCCCGGAAAAACTGCTGGTCAGCACCACCCAACCGGATACCCGTTACAACTGGTCCAGCGGCAAGGTGCATGACATCGCCTACCTCGGCGGCCACTCGGTGTTTTACGTGGAATTGCCTGGCGGCAAGATCGTGCAGTCGTTCATGGCCAACGCCGAACGCCGTGGCGCCCGTCCGACCTGGGACGACAAGGTCTACGTGTGGTGGGAAGACGACAGCGGCGTGGTACTGCGCTCATGAAAACACTCAATCAGCAGTTTATGCGGCTGATGCCGAGTGGTCGAAAACTCGTCATCGGGGTTCCTTTCCTGTGGCTGTTCCTGTTCTTCATGCTGCCGTTCTTCCTGGTGATGAAGATCAGCTTCTCGGAAGCGGCCCTGGCCATTCCTCCTTACTCGGAGATCTACACCTTCGCCGAGCAGAAATTCCAGCTGTTGCTGAACCTCGGCAACTACTCGCTGCTGACTCAGGATGAGTTGTACATCTCGGCTTATTTCGGCTCGTTGAAGGTGGCGTTTTTAAGCACACTGATGTGCCTGGTGATCGGTTTCCCGATGGCCTATGCAATCACCAAAGCGAGCAAGGAAACGCAAAACGTTCTGCTGCTGTTGATCATGATGCCGACCTGGACCGCGATCCTGATCCGCGTTTACGCGTGGATGGGCATCCTCAGCAACAACGGTTTGCTCAACGCGTTTTTGATGTGGACCGGGCTGACGGATCACCCGATCGAGATCCTCAACACCAATACCGCCGTGTACATCGGCGTGGTGTATGCGTATCTGCCGTTCATGGTGTTGCCGCTTTACGCCAACCTGGTCAAGCACGATCAAAGCCTGCTGGAAGCCGCTTCGGACCTGGGTTCGAGCAACTTCAACAACTTCTGGAAAATCACCGTGCCGCTGGCCAAGAACGGGATCATTGCCGGCTGCATGCTGGTGTTCATTCCGGTGGTCGGTGAGTTCGTGATTCCGGAGCTGTTGGGTGGCCCGGAGACCCTGATGATCGGTCGCGTGCTGTGGCAAGAGTTCTTCAATAACCGCGACTGGCCGGTGGCGTCTGCCCTGGCGGTGGTGATGCTGTTGATCCTGATTGTGCCGATTCTGCTGTTCAACCGCAGCCAGGCCAAAGAGATGGAGGCACGGGGATGAAACGCTTCGGATTTTCAAAGTTCATGCTGATTTTCGGCCTGTCGTTTATCTACCTGCCGATGTTGATTCTGGTGATCTACTCGTTCAACGCCTCGAAACTGGTGACGGTGTGGGGTGGCTGGTCGTTCAAGTGGTACGCCGGCCTGCTCGATAACTCGCAACTGATGGGCTCGGTAGTGCGCTCGCTGGAAATCGCCTGCTACACCGCGATTGCCGCGGTGGCGCTGGGGACATTGGCGGCGTTTGTGCTGACTCGCGTCACGCGCTTCAAGGGCCGCACGTTGTTCGGTGGTTTGGTGACGGCGCCGCTGGTGATGCCGGAAGTGATCACCGGTCTGTCGCTGTTGCTGCTGTTCGTGGCGATGGCGCAGTTGATTGGCTGGCCGCAGGAACGTGGCATCGTCACCATCTGGATCGCCCACACCACGTTCTGTGCGGCGTATGTGGCGGTGGTGGTTTCGGCGCGCTTGCGTGAGCTGGACCTGTCCATCGAAGAAGCGGCCATGGACCTCGGGGCGAAGCCGTTCAAGGTGTTTTTCCTGATCACCATTCCGATGATCGCGCCGTCACTGGCGGCCGGCGGCATGATGTCGTTCGCCCTGTCGCTGGATGACCTGGTGCTGGCGAGTTTCGTGTCCGGCCCGGGTTCGACGACCCTGCCGATGGAAGTGTTCTCGGCGGTGCGTCTGGGTGTGAAGCCTGAGATCAACGCCGTGGCCAGCCTGATTCTGCTCGCCGTATCGATCGTGACCTTCATGGTCTGGTTCTTCAGCCGCCGCGCCGAAGCGACACGCAAACGTGCGATCCAGGAAGCGATGGACCAGACCGCCAGCGAATCCTGGCAGCAACCTGAAAAGCAAATGGTAGAAGCGACGGCCTAGTGCCATTGCTGATGGGTTAAGTGAGCATAATCCCGTGGAGTAAACCCAAAACCTATGGAGTAAACCCAAACTCTGTGGCGAGGGGATTTATCCCCGTTCGGCTGCGCAGCAGTCGTAAAAACCAGTGAATGCGGTGTACCTGATACTCCGCGGTTGCAGGTTTTGGGGCTGCTTCGCAGCCCAACGGGGATAAATCCCCTCACCACAGGTTTTGTGTTCACTTAACAGGTTCTGGGTTTACTCCACAGGTTCTGGGTTTACTCCACAGGTTCTGGGTTTACTCCACAGGGTTTGGGTTCACTGCAATGGTTTTGTGTTCACTGCACAGGTTTTGTGTTCACTGCATTTTTGCTGCGTGATTTTGAATAAAAAAAGAAATGGAGTTGTACCGATGAAAATGTTTGGCAGGACTCTGCTGACACTGTCCTTATTGGGCGCGATGGCCGCCGGCGCCCAGGCCAATGACAAGGTACTGCGCGTCTATAACTGGTCGGATTACATCGCCCCGGACACCGTCAAGAAGTTCGAAGACGAGACCGGGATCCGCGTGACCTACGATGTGTTCGACAGCAATGAAACCCTTGAGGCACGGCTGCTCGCCGGCAAATCCGGCTACGACATCGTCGTGCCGTCCAACAGTTTCCTGGCCAAGCAGATCAAGGCCGGCGTCTATCAGGAACTGGACAAGTCGAAGCTGTCGAACTGGAAGAACCTCAATCCGGTCCTGCTGAAAAATGCTTCCGCCAGCGATCCCGATAACGGCCACGCCTTCCCGTACATGTGGGGCTCGATCGGCATTGGCTTCAACCCGGAGAAGGTCAAAGAAGTGCTCGGCAGCAACGCGCCGACCAATTCCTGGGACTTGCTGTTCAAACCGGAAAACGCCGCGAAGCTGAAAGCCTGCGGCATCAGTTTCCTGGATTCGCCGACCGAGATGCTCCCGGCCGCCCTGCACTATCTGGGTTACCCGGTGAACTCGCAGAACAAGGATCAGATCGCCGAAGCGGAAGCGCTGTTCATGAAGATTCGGCCGTCGGTGGCGTACTTCCATTCGTCGAAATACATCTCCGACCTGGCCAACGGCAACATCTGCGTGGCGGTCGGTTACTCCGGTGATGTGCTGCAAGCCAAGGCGCGCGCTCAGGAAGCGGGCGATAAGGTGAAGGTCGATTACAGCATTCCCAAGGAAGGCGCGGGAAGTTTCTACGACATGGTCGCGATCCCCCGGGACGCGGCGAACGTGGAAAACGCTTACCTGTTCATGAACTTCCTGATGCGCCCGGACATCATCGCCGAGATCACCAACAACATCGGCTACAGCAACGCCAACGCGGCGGCCACGCCGTTGGTGGATGAAGCGATTCGGGATGATCCGGGTTCGTATCCGTCGCAGGCTGTGATGGCGACGTTGTATGCCATACCGGACATGCCGATTGGTACTCAGCGGGTGATGACTCGCGGGTGGACGCGGGTAAAACTCGGCAAGTAATTCACTCGGATTTACCGTTGAACCTGAAATTGCCTTCGCGAGCAGGCTCGCTTGTATGGTAGGACTTGAAGGGAGGAGGAGGGACAAGGCTCGATTCCGACTGTTGACGCAGTACAGACCGTGGGAGATTTCGCCCCTCCTCCTTTCACCCAAGCGCCGATA
>NZ_JAHBDP010000144.1:0-16290 GCF_019956495.1 Pseudomonas sp. BF-B-26
GCGGTGTTTCAGTCGACATCCATGCTGAATGACACACCGCATTCGCGAGCAAGCCCGCTCCCACAGTGGTTATCTGTGTTCAGGGTTACTCGTGTTCTTCGAGGTATTGAAGGGCCATCTGCTCCGTCGCGACCTTGATCGGCGGCAACAAATGCGGCGCCACCAGCATCATGATCTGGTACACCACCAATCTCACCTCTCCCTCGCGATCAAGAATCCGCTGATAGTCCAGCGAGAACAGCAGCGTCATGGTGATCTGTTCCACCAGTTGCCCCAACGCCTGGGTATCGCTGACCAATTGCCCCTGAGCCTTCAATCGTGCGAGCAACGAAGCCAGTGTGCGCTTCAGCGCATTGAGCAGGTTGCGTATGCCCTTGGCCAGTTTCGGCAAGCGCCCGGCGAGGTTCGACAGGTCCTGGAACAGAAACCGGTAATGGGCCAGGCGCTCGACGATCAGGTGCAGAAACAGCCAGTAATCTTCCGGTGCCAGCTCCACATCGGCCGGTGGATCGAGCAGCGGCGCCAGTTCGGCCTGGAAGCGCTCGAACAGTCCGAGAATCAACGGCTCCTTGCCGTGGAAGTGGTAGTAGAGGTTGCCCGGGCTGATGCCCATTTCGTTGGCCACTTCCATGGTGGAGACGTTCGGCTCGCCCTTGTGATTGAACAACTGCAAAGCACATTCGAGAATCCGGTCGCGGGTTTTCATCCAGTCTTCTTAATGGTCGAGTCATGCCACGGCCGGCGCCGGCCGTGGTTCGTTGTCAGTCAGCGCACGCGCACATAAGTGCCGGGTGCCGCTTCCATCGGTGGATAGTTCTGGTTGCCGAGCGCCATATGGGTTTCTTTCAGCGCGCCTGAACGTTCTTGAATCCAGCCCAGCCACTGAGTCCACCAACTGCCGCTGACTGGCTTGGCGTCGTAGTACCAGGCCCGTGGGTCAGTGCTCAGCTTCGTGCTCTCGACGAAGTTGGCTTTCGGGTTTGAGGGTGGGTTGAGAATGCTCTGCACATGACCGCTGTTGGACAGCACGAAGCGCCGCTCGCCACCCAGCAGCAGGGTCGAGCGGTACACCGCATCCCACGGGGTGATGTGGTCGTTGATGCCCGCGACGCTGAAGCTGTCGACGGTGACTTTCTGCAAGTCGATCGGTGTGCCGCACACTTCCAGACCCCCCGGATGACTCATCGGGTTGTGTTTGAAGAAGTCCAGCAAGTCGCCATGCAAGGCTGCCGGCAACCGTGTGTTGTCGTTGTTCCAGTAGAGGATGTCGAACGCTGGCGGCTCCTTGCCCAACAAGTAGTTGTTAACGAAATAGCTCCAGATCAAATCGTTGGGGCGCATCCAGGCGAAGACCTTGGCCATGTCGCGGCCGTCCAGCACGCCTTTCTGATAGGAGCGACGCTTGGCCGCTTCAAGCGTCTGTTCGTCGGCGAAGAGGGTCGCCGGCGAGTCCATCTGACTGTCGAGCAGGCTCACGAGGTAGGTCGCGCTGGACACCCGCCGCAGTTGCCGCTTGGCCTGCAAATGGCCTTGCAGGGCGGCAATGGTCAGTCCGCCCGCGCAGGCGCCCATCAGGTTGACCTCGCGAGCACCGGTGATCGCCCGGCACACATTCATCGCTTCCTCCGCGGCTTCGACGTACGTCGACAGCCCCCATTCGCGATGACGCACATCTGGATTGCGCCAGCTGATCATGAAGGTTTGCAGGCCGTTCTTCAGGGCGAACTGGACGAAGCTGTTGTGCGGGCTCAAGTCGAAAATGTAGTACTTGTTGATCTGTGGCGGCACCACCAGCAGCGGTTTGGAATACTGCTTTTCGCTCATGGGTTTGTACTGGATCAACTCCAGGAGCTCATTGCGAAACACCACGGAGCCCGTAGTGGTGGCGACCGTTTTGCCGACCTCGAAAGCTTGTTTGGTGACTTGTCTGGGCAGACCGTCGTTGTGCAGGAAGTCGTCGACCAGGTGGCTGATGCCTCGCACCAGGCTGTTGCCGCCGGAGTTGAAGATCTCCTTGATCGCGAGCGGATTAAGCAGGCTGTTGGACGGTGCCATGGCGTCGTTGAGCAAGGCGAACGCGAAGTGCGCGCGGGCGCGATCGTCCGGGGTCATGTTGCTCTCGTCGATCCAGTGTTTGACCTGCTTCTGCCAGCTCAGGTAAGCCTGCAAACTGCGGCGATAAAAAGGATTGAGGCTCCACGCCGGGTCGGCAAAGCGATTGTCCTGCGGGTTGGTCGGGTGCAGGGTTTCGCCCAGCAGTACGCGGCCCAGTTGACCGCCCAGCTTCAAGGCGTGTCGGGCTGTGTGCACCGGGTTGCGCAATCCATGGGCGGCAACGCTGCGCAGGGTGGAAAACAGATCCCGACCACGCAGACCGGAAATCGCACTCTGCGCATTAATGAACGCGGCGGGAGTGGGCAAAAATTCCCTCGCTGGTTTCTCGCGCATGAATCAACACTCCTTCGTCTTCAGGCCAATACAGTTACACCGAACCAGAACACCATAGACGCTGTTGCGGATTGTTGCGCGGCACTGCGTCTTCCCGACCCCTTTTTGTAACAAAAGCCAGGGCCGATTAGCCGCCCAATGGCGCCGGATGCGGATGCATCACGGCACGCTGACGTTCTTCCTGGAGAAACTTCATGATGATCGGTGCCACTGCTTCGGCCCGGGTAATCAAGAACAGATGCCCGTCATCGATGATGTGCAATTGGGCGTTGGGAATCCGCCAGGCCAGTAACCGCATGTTGACCAACGGAATCAGTGGATCGTCGTCACCGGCCAGTACCAGGGTTGGCTGGTGGATCTTGTGCAACCAGTGAATGCTGGTCCAGCCGAGGCCGGCGAACAGCTGCCAGTAGTAACCGAGTTTGCCTGCCGAGCGGACCTTGGCGGCATGGCTGGCGGCCAGGGTCGGATCGCGACGGAATGCACCGCCATAGATCATCGGCGCAATGCGAATCACGTGAGACGGCTGGATGTAGCGTCGTGGGCTGGCCATCATCCACAGGACTTTCGGCTTGCCCGGCACCATCACCGTGCCAGCCGCCGTGGCCGCCAGAACGAGTTTCTTGCAGCGCTCGGGATAGTCGTAAGCGAACTGCTGGGCGAGGGCGCCACCCCACGACACGCCGATTACGTTGACTTGCCCGTAGTCGAGATAGTCGAGCATCCGCGCCGTGAGTTTCGCCAGGCCCGGAAAGCGATACGGTCGCTTTGGCGTCGACGAACCGCCGACACCCGGGACGTCGAAAGCGATGACTTCCAGGTCCGGGTCCAGCGCCGCGACGAACGGAAACACCAGCTCCAGGTTGGCGCCGATGCCGTTGAAAATCAGCAAGGGCGTCAAGTGAGGCTTGCCGGGGCGTACTGCCGTGCGGAGGGTCTGGCCATCCAGGTCGACGGTACGGAATATGAACGGTTGCGGCATGCTTCAGGCCCTGTGGGTCACTGTCTCAATTTCACCCTCGATCCCCTGTGGGAGCGGGCTTGCTCGCGAATGCGTCAGGTCAGTCGACATCACTGTTGAATGATCAATCGCTTTCGCGAGCAAGCCCGCTCCCACAGGAGGGCGAGGTGTGTCAGTTATCGCTCATGCACATAAGTGCCGGGTGCAGCTTCACCTGCTGGATAAGCCTTGTTGCCCAAACTGCTTGGAGACTTCTTCAGCTTGCCGGAACGCTCGGCTTGCCATGCCTGCCAGTGCAGCCACCAGGAATCGGTGTGCTTGGTGGAGTTTTCGTGCCAGTCCTCGGCCTTGACCGGCATCTCGGTGCTGGTCATGTAGCGCGATTTCGGATTGCCCGGCGGGTTCAGAATGCTCTGGATATGCCCGCTGCTGGACAGCACGAATTCAACCTTGCCGCCGAACAGTTGTGCCGACTTGTAGCAGGACTTCCACGGGGTGATGTGGTCGTTGGTTCCGGCCAGGGAGTAGATGTCGGCAGTGACCTGCTTCAGATTGATCGGTGTGCCGCACACTTCCAGTGCGTCGGGGCGGATCAATGGGTTGGTCTTGAACATCTCGATCAGGTCGCCATGGAACGCTGCGGGCAACCGTGTGGTGTCGTTGTTCCAGAACAGGATGTCGAACACCGGCGGCTCGTTGCCCAGCAGGTAGTTGTTGACCCAGTAGTTCCAGATCAGGTCGTTGGGGCGCATCCAGGCGAAAACTTTCGCCATGTCGCGACCTTCCAGTACGCCGGCCTGATAGGAGTGGCGCTTGGCGGATTCGAGGGTCTGTTCGTCGACGAACAGTGCAACGTCGCTGTCCAGGGTGGTGTCCAGCACGCTGACCAGCAGCGTCAGGGCGTTGACCTTGTTCTCGCCGAGCGCGGCGTAGTGGCCCAGCAGGGCGGTGCAGGTGATGCCACCGGAGCAGGCGCCGAGCATGTTGATGTCTTTGCTGCCGGTGATCGCGGTGACCACGTCGACCGCTTCCTTGAGCGCTTCGATGTAGGTCGACAGGCCCCACTCACGCTGCTCCTTGGTCGGGTTGCGCCAGCTGACGATGAACGTCTGCATGTTGTTGCGCAGGCAGAAGCGCGCCAGGCTCTTGTCCGGGCTCAGGTCGAAAACATAGAACTTGTTGATCTGCGGTGGCACCACCAACAGTGGGCGCTCGTGCACCTGCTCGGTGGTCGGCCGATACTGGATCAGCTCCAGCACATCATTGCGAAACACCACCGCGCCTTCGGTGACGCCCAGGCTCGTGCCGACCTCGAACGCGCCCATGTTGACCTGGCTCGGCATGCCGCCGTTGTGCACCAGATCCTTGGCCAGATGGGAGAGGCCGTCGAGCAGGCTTTTGCCGCCGGTCTCGAAGAAGCGCTTGACCGCCGCCGGGTTGGCCGCACTGTTGGTCGGGGCCATGGCTTCGGTCATGAGGTTGATCACGAAATGCCCGCGTGCGACGTCCTTGGGCGAGAGGTTGCTTTCGCCGATCCAGTCGTGGAGCTCCTTGCGCCACGCCAGGTAAGTTTGCAAATAACGTTTGTAGAGCGGGTTCTGACTCCAGGCCGGATCGGAAAAGCGACGGTCATCGCTTGTCGGTTGCAGCGCGGATTTGCCGAACAGCACGTTCTTCAGTTCGATACCGAAATGAGCGACATGCTTTGCACTGTGAATCGGTTGTTTGATGGCCTGGGTCAGCACCATTCGGGCAGAGCCCAACAGATCTTTTCTACGCAGTCCAACGACCGGATTCAGCCCCAAGGTATTTTCCGAGGCCTGAACTTTCAGGTCATCGTTATTCTTGTTACTCATCTACGACGCTCCATTGTCCTGAGACGAATACCTGGGTCCAGCTGTGCAGTCCACAGCCAATGCCAGGTACTACTGCTCGGGTGACCGTTAATTCTGCATCGCTGCTTTTTAGTTCAGAGAGCACTGCAGGTACCTTGCCAGCTCCATTGGTTACCCGAGTTTAATTTTTTTCGCAAGCGGGCCAATCGTTGACCCGAAAGCGGAGCATTCAAACAGATGGAATTAGAAAATGCCTTCTAATGAGCGAAAGGCCTGAGCTAGAGCATCAGCTTGACGACGGATTCGTTCGGATCGCGGGTCTTTCCGGCGGCTTTGAGTTCGGCAAGATAATCGTTCCAGAGATCCTCTTGGCGCACGCCCAGCTGGTACAGATATTCCCAGGTGAACAGGCCGCTGTCGTGGCCGTCGTCGAAGGTCAATTTCAGTGCGTACTGACCGGCCGGTTCGACCTTGGTCAGGCCTACGCCGATCTTGCCAAATTGCAGGATAGGTTTGCCGTGGCCCTGGACCTCGGCGGAAGGAGAGTGCACGCGCAGGAACTCGGCGGGCAGGTGATGCTCCTCGCCGGACGCATATTTCAGCGACAGGGTTTTCGAGGCTTTGTGCAGTTTGATGTCGGTGGGGAGTTGGGTCATGACCTGGAGTCCGTCTGTAGGCGCGTGGTCTGACTCCTGTAGGAGCACAGCTTGCTGGCGATGGCGATCTCAAGTGCGCTATCGCCAGCAAGCTGTGCTCCTACAGAGGGTCGCTTGGCTTACAGGATATAACGGGACAGGTCTTCGTTCTGCGCCAATTCGCCCAAGTGGCTGTTGACGTATTCGGCATCGATCAGGATCGCCTTTTCGTCGTGGGCGCTGGCCAGATCGCCGGCGCTGAACGACACCTCTTCAAGCAGGCGCTCGAGCAGCGTGTGCAGGCGACGGGCACCGATGTTCTCGGTCTTCTCGTTGACCTGCCAGGCGATCTCGGCAATGCGCTTGATACCGTCCGGCTGGAACTCGATCACCAGGCCTTCGGTTTTCAGCAGGGCGCAATACTGCTCGGTGAGCGAGGCGTGCGGCTCGCTGAGAATGCGTTCGAAATCTTCAGGCGTCAGCGCCTTGAGTTCGACACGAATCGGCAGACGACCTTGCAGCTCAGGCACCAGATCGCTCGGCTTGCTCAGGTGGAACGCACCGGATGCGATGAACAGGATGTGGTCGGTCTTGACCATGCCCAGTTTGGTGTTGACGGTGCAGCCTTCGATCAGTGGCAGCAAGTCGCGCTGTACACCTTCACGGGAGACGTCGATGCCACCGGAGTTGCCGCGCTTGGCGACCTTGTCGATTTCGTCGATGAACACGATGCCGTGCTGCTCGACCGCTTCCAGCGCCTTGGCCTTCAACTCTTCTTCGTTGACCAGGCGTCCGGCTTCTTCGTCACGCACCAGTTTCAGTGCTTCCTTGACCTTGATCTTGCGGCTCTTGCGTTTGCCCTTGCCCATGTTGGCGAACAGGCTCTGCAATTGGTTGGTCATCTCTTCCATGCCCGGCGGCGCGGAGATATCGACACCGGTCACTTCGGCGACTTCGATTTCGATCTCTTTGTCATCCAGCTGGCCTTCGCGCAGACGCTTGCGGAACAGCTGACGGGTGTTGGAATCGGCCGACGGTGCGGTGTCGTCGTTGCTGAAGCCCATGCGTGCCGGTGGCAGCAGGGCGTCGAGGATGCGTTCTTCGGCGGCGTCTTCGGCGCGGTGGCGAACCTTGGTCATTTCCTGTTCGCGCAGCAGCTTGATCGCCGCGTCGGCCAGGTCACGAATGATCGATTCAACATCGCGGCCGACATAGCCGACTTCGGTGAATTTGGTCGCTTCGACCTTGATGAACGGCGCGTTGGCCAGTTTCGCCAGGCGACGAGCGATCTCGGTTTTACCGACACCGGTCGGGCCGATCATCAGGATGTTTTTTGGCGTGACTTCAACGCGCAGCTCTTCAGGCAGCTGCATCCGGCGCCAGCGGTTACGCAGCGCGATGGCGACGGCGCGCTTGGCATCGTCCTGGCCGATGATATGGCGATTGAGTTCGTGGACGATTTCACGGGGAGTCATGGACATAGTAATTGGCGGTCCTCAGATAAAAGTGAGCCGTGGCGTGGTGGCCAAAACAGGCTTACTCAGCGAGGTCCTGCTCCTCAATGGTGAAGGTGTGGTTGGTGAATACACAGATGTCGCCGGCGATGCCGAGGGCGGTTTCGACGATTTCCCGGGCCGACAGATCGGTTTTCTTCAGCAGCGCGCTGGCGGCGGCCTGGGCGTAACCGCCACCGGAACCCATGGCGATCAGACCTTCTTCGGGTTCGACCACATCGCCGTTGCCGGTGATGATCAGAGAGGCGTCTTTGTTCGCGACCGCGAGCATGGCCTCGAGGCGGCTGAGGGAGCGGTCAGTGCGCCATTCTTTGGCGAGTTCGACAGCGGCGCGAACCAGGTGGCCCTGATGTTTCTCAAGCTGGCCTTCGAAACGCTCGAAGAGGGTGAAGGCGTCAGCGGTGGCCCCGGCAAAACCGGCGATCACTTGCCCGTGGTACAGGCGGCGAACTTTCTTCGCATTGCCTTTCATCACGGTATTGCCGAGCGAAACCTGGCCGTCGCCGCCCATGACGACTTTGCCGTGGCGGCGAACTGAAACGATGGTGGTCAAAGGGAGAGTCTCCACGCAGCGGGGCGAAAATGCCTTATGCCAACTCATATGGGGGTGGTGGAGAGGATTTCAACGGTGGGGGACGAATGGCATGCGATAACTGTGGCGAGGATTTAGCGAAACGTCGCACCGCCCCGTTCGGCTGCAGAGCAGTCGCGAAACCAGTGCCCACGGTATGTCTGATACTCCGCAGGTGGAGGTTTGAGGGCCGCTGCGCGACCCAACGGGGATAAATCCCCTCGCCACAGGTTTGTGGGCGACCTCAGATTAAGGTGCCCACAAAAAAAGGGTCAGCGGCTTTGGCGTTGTTGTAACAACAGGTTGCTGAACCCACTGCCGGCCAGTTGTTTCTGGGCCGTGGTCAGTTGCTCGCGGTTGCTGAACGGGCCGACCAATACCCGGTACCAGGTTTCGTCCTTCACGGTGCCGGATTCAACCGCCACCGCCTGACCGAGCAGGATGATCTGGGCCCGAACCTTGTCCGCATCAGCCTCCTTGCGGAACGAGCCGGCCTGCAGGAAGAACTTGGTCACTGGCGCCGCTTTGGACACCGGCGGCGCTGGCGGCGGGGTAATCCCGGCCAGTGCGGCCTGAGCCCGCGCGGTATCGATCTTCGCCGCTTGCTCTGGCGTAACCGGCGTCGTCGGAATGGCCGGCACTTGTGGCGTCGGCAGGGTTTTCTCCGGCACGGCATCCGGCGGCACGATGACTTCCGATTCCGGCAGCAACGTGTAGAAGTCGTACTTCGGCTTCACCGGTTGCGTCGGGCTCGGCGGGGTCTTGTTGGCCTCGGCGATCTTGGTGGCTTTCTGCTGCTCGATCTTCTCGCGCTTGACGCTCTCGCTGCCCTTGCCTGGTTCCAGTTTCATCAGGAACACAACAAACGCGCCGACCGTCAGGCCGATGGCCATCCACAGCCATCCCGGGATCGGTTGCTTTGCAGGAGCTTGGTAACGGCTGGCGCCACGCTTGGGTGCAGGTTTTTTCTTGGCAGCCAACTTACATACGCTCCAGAGTTTCCAGACCCAAGAGTTCCAGGCCTTGCTTGAGAGTGCGGCCGGTCAGCGCGGCGAGGCGCAGACGACTTTGCATTTGCGCCGGGGTGTCGGCGTTGAGGATCGGGCAGTTCTCGTAGAAGCTGGAGAACAGGCCGGCGACATCGTACAGGTAGGTGCACAGGATGTGCGGCGTGCCTTTGTCAGAAACGTTGTTCAGCACTTCGCCGAACTGCGCGAGCTTCGCCGCCAGCTCGTGCTCGTGCGGTGCTTCGAGGACGATCTGGCCTTCGACTTCGCTGAAGTCCTTGCCGAGTTTGCGGAACACGCCGGCCACGCGGGTGTAAGCGTACAGCAGGTACGGCGCAGTGTTGCCTTCGAAGTTCAGCATCAGGTCGAAGTTGAAGCTGTAGTCGCTGGTGCGGTGCTTGGACAGGTCGGCGTATTTCACCGCGCCAATGCCCACAACCTTGGCGATGTTGCGCAGTTCGTCTTCGGCAAGTGCAGGGTTCTTTTCTTTCACCAGCGTGTAGGCGCGTTCCTGGGCTTCGGTCAGCAGGTCGATCAGCTTCACGGTGCCGCCGTCACGGGTCTTGAACGGACGGCCATCGGCGCCGTTCATGGTGCCGAAGCCCATGTGCTCCATTTCCATCGGGTGCGTCACGAAGCCGGCCAGGCGCGCGACCTGGAATACTTGCTGGAAGTGCAAGGCCTGACGCTGGTCGACGAAGTACAGCGCGCGATCAGCCTTCAACTTGCCGCTGCGGTAACGCACGGCCGCCAGGTCGGTGGTGGCGTAGAGGTAACCGCCGTCAGCCTTGACGATGATCACCGGCAGTGGGTCGCCGTCGGCGTTCTTGAACTCGTCGAGGAACACGCACTGGGCGCCGTTGCTCTCGACCAGCAGGCCAGCGGCCTTGAGGTCGTTGACTACGTTGATCAGGTCATCGTTGTAGGCACTTTCGCCCATCACGTCGGCCATGGTCAGTTTGACGTTCAGCAGTTCGTAGATTTTCTGGCAGTGCGACAGCGAGATGTCTTTGAACTTGGTCCACAGCGCCAGGCAGTCCGGGTCGCCGGCTTGCAGCTTGACCACGAGGCCGCGGGCGCGATCGGCGAACTCTGCGGATTCGTCGAAGCGTTGCTTGGCGGCGCGATAGAAGTTTTCCAGGTCCGACAGCTCGTCGCTGGTGATCGGGTTTTCCTGCAGATACGCCATCAGCATGCCGAACTGGGTGCCCCAGTCGCCGACGTGGTTCTGACGGATCACTTCGTCGCCGAGGAACTCCAGCACCCGGGCCACGCCGTCGCCGATGATGGTCGAGCGCAAGTGGCCGACGTGCATCTCTTTGGCCAGGTTTGGGGCCGACAGGTCAACCACGGTGCGCTGCACCGGGCCGGCCTTGCGTACGCCGATGTGGTCGTCGGCCAGGGCCGCGTCCAGGCGGGTCGCCAGGGCTTGGGTGTTCTGGAAGAAGTTCAGGAAGCCAGGGCCGGCGATTTCGGCTTTGGAGACGTTTTCGTCAGCCGGCAGCGCGGCGATGATTTTCTCGGCCAGGTCGCGCGGCTTCATACCGGCCGGTTTGGCCAGCATCATGGCGATGTTGCTGGCGAAATCGCCGTGAGTCTTGTCACGGGAGTTTTCCACCTGGATCGCCGGCGACAGGCCTTCAGGCAACACACCTTCGTTGACGAGTTGGGTGATGGCTTGTTGGATCAGCTGGCGAATGGTGTCTTTCATGGTGTTCTCTTTCGACCGCAAGCGCGGCGGCGCCTGGATGCGCTAGTGGAAAAACTGGGCATTATCCGTTGCGAAGACGGGCTTGCCAACTATAGCGGGCAGGTTATGGATATGTGGTGACAAATCGGCCGCCTTCGCGAGCAAGCCCGCTCCCACAGGGTAAGTGGTATGACGTAGAGCATGTGAACAACGCAGATCCCTGTGGGAGCCGGGCTTGCCCGCGATAGCAATCTTGAATTCAATACAAATCCACAGGATCGACATCCAGCGACCAGCGCACCGCCCGCCCGCTCGGCATCTGTTCCAACACCAGCAGCCAGCTGCTTAACAGTCGATGCAATGGCGCCCGGGCCGTCGCTTGCAGCAACAACTGCGCACGATAACGCCCGGCCCGGCGTTCCATCGGCGCCGGCACCGGCCCTAGCAGTTCAATCCCGGTCAGGTGTTGTTCGGCCAGCAAACGCTCGGCCTCGCTGCACGCCTCATCAAGAAAACCTTCAGCTTGCCCCGGTTTGTGCGCTTCGGCCCGCAGCAGCGCCAGGTGCGCAAACGGCGGCAGACCCGCCGAGCGACGTTCGCTCAACGCCTGTTCGGCAAAGGCGAAATAGCCCTGTTCAGTCAATTGCACCAGCAGCGGATGGTCGGCCAGGTGCGTCTGGATGATCACTTTGCCCGGCTCTTCAGCCCGGCCCGCGCGCCCGGCCACCTGGACGATCAACTGCGCCATGCGCTCGCTGGCGCGGAAGTCGCCGGAAAACAGCCCGCCGTCGGCATCGAGAATCGACACCAGCGTCACCCGTGGAAAGTGGTGCCCTTTGGCAAGCATTTGCGTGCCGACCAGAATGCAGGGCTGGCCCTTCTGAATGGTCGCGAACAGTTGATTCATGGCGTCTTTACGCGAAGTGCTATCGCGGTCGACCCGCAGCACCGGGACGTCGGGAAACAAAATCCCCAAACGTTCTTCGGCGCGCTCGGTGCCAGCGCCGACAGGCCTTAAATCGACCTTGCCGCATTTCGGGCAATGCCGAGGGACGCGTTCGACGTAGCCGCAATGGTGGCAGCGCAGTTCGCCGGAGCGCTGGTGCACGGTCATGCGTGCATCGCAGCGCTGACATTCGGACATCCAGCCACAGTCATGGCAGAGCAGCGTGGGCGCAAAACCGCGACGGTTGAGGAACACCAACACTTGTTGCCCAGCGGCCAGCGTCTGGCCGATGGCCTGCTGCATCGGTCCGGAAATGCCGCTGTCCAGTGGGCGGCTTTTTACGTCCAGGCGCAGGAATCGCGGTTGCTTGGCGCCGCCGGCGCGCTCATTCAGGCGTAAGAGCCCGTATCGGCCGGTGTAGGCGTTGTGCAGGCTTTCCAGCGAAGGCGTGGCGGAGCCGAGGACAATCGGGATGTTTTCCTGGCGTGCGCGCACCAATGCCAGGTCGCGGGCGTGATAGCGCAGGCCTTCCTGCTGTTTATAGGAACCGTCGTGCTCTTCATCGATGATGATCAGGCCGGGGTTCTTCATCGGCGTGAACAGTGCCGAGCGGGTGCCGATAATGATGTCGGCGTCACCGTCCCGGGCAGCGAGCCAGGCTTCAAGGCGCTCGCGGTCGTTGACCGCCGAGTGGATCAGCGCGATGCGTGCATTGAAGCGCTGCTCGAAGCGCGCCAGGGTCTGCGGGCCGAGGTTGATCTCCGGGATCAGCACCAGCGCTTGTTTGCCTGCCTCGAGGGTTTCGCGGATCAGCTGCAAATAGACTTCGGTCTTGCCGCTGCCAGTGACGCCGGCCAGCAGGAATGCGTGATAACTGTCGAACCCGGCGCGAATCGCCTCATAGGCCGCACGTTGCTCCGGGTTGAGCGGCAGTTCCGGCTGCGCCAGCCAGTGTTCGTGGCGGGCGTCGGGGGCGTGCTTGCGGATTTCGACGTGTACCAGATCCTTGGCCAGCAGCAAATCCAGGCTGTCCTTGCTCAGCATCAGTTTGCTCAACAACTGATGGGCGACGCCGTGGGGATGTTGGGCCAGGGTCGCCAGGGCCTCCCGTTGACGCGGGGCGCGAGCGATGCGCGGGTCATCAAGGCTGGCGCCGGGCGCGGCGGACCAGAAGCGTTCCTGCCGCGCTTCAGCCAGTTCGCCTTGTCGCAACAGTACCGGCAGCGCCCAGCTCAAGGTGTCGCCGAGGCTGTGCTGGTAATACTGAGACGTCCACAGGCACAGTTTGAACAGCGCTGGCGGCAGAGGCGGCGTAGCATCGAGCAGGGCCAGGGCCGGCTTGAGCTTTTCTACCGGCACTTCACTGGTGTCGGTCACCTCCACCAGAATCCCGATCATCTCCCGTCGGCCGAACGGCACCCGCAGGCGCATGCCTGGCTGCAACTGGGCACGCAGGATCCCGGCCGGGGCACGGTAATCGAACAGGCGGCGCAGGGGCGAAGGCAGGGCGAGGCGCAAAATGGCGTCGGGCACGCGGGGGATCTCGATAAGCAGGAAATAAACAGCGGGGCTGCCACCTGTGGGAGCTAACTGTGGTGAGGGGATTCAGCGAAACGTCGCACCGCCCCGTTCGGCTGCGAAGCAGTCGCAAACCAGGTGAATACGGTTTTTCTGAAACACCGTGATCACAGGTTCAGGGCCGCTTCGCGACCCAACGGGGATGAATCCCCTCGCCACAGTTCGCTCCAACAGGGACGGCGCTTTGGGTCGGGAGCCTAGCAGACGACTGGTGTAAGGGACAGCTTGCGTGATCGCAAAGGTCTGGTAGAATCCGCGGCCTAATTATGTGCGGTATTCAACAATAGT
This sequence comes from Pseudomonas sp. BF-B-26, assembly GCF_019956495.1. Lineage (NCBI taxonomy): Bacteria > Pseudomonadati > Pseudomonadota > Gammaproteobacteria > Pseudomonadales > Pseudomonadaceae > Pseudomonas > Pseudomonas sp. BF-B-26. The sequence continues at coordinate 13,474 of NZ_JAHBDP010000144.1, forward strand.
GTTGAGTGGCGGCACACTAGCCTGAGGAATACACCATGAAAGCCGATATCCATCCAGCGTACGAAACCATCGAAGTAACTTGCAGCTGCGGCAACAAGTTCGAAACTCGTTCGAACCTGTGCAAGCCACTGGGTACTGACGTATGCAACGAGTGCCACCCGTTCTACACCGGTAAGCAGAAGACTCTGGATACTGGCGGCCGTGTACAGCGCTTCGCAGACCGTTTCGGTGCTTTCGGCAAGAAAGCTCCTGCTGCTGCAGAGTAAGGTTGCAAAGCCCCATGGGCTTTACCTTGCTGATGAAAAAGGCGTCCCTCGCGGGCGCCTTTTTTGTGTCTGCGATTTGGCTTTCCGGTGCCCAGGCCTTCTGCCCGGCGCCGAGCGGGCTGACATCCGTTGTGGTGCAGCGGGTGGTGGATGGTGACACGCTGCGCCTGAACGATGGCCGCAGCGTGCGCATGATCGGGTTGAATACGCCGGAGCTGGGCAAGAAAGGCCGCTCCGACGAGCCGTTCGCAGTGGCGGCACGCCAACGCCTGGAAGCGCTGGTGGCTGCCAGCGACGGACGGGTCGGTTTACTGCCCGGTAAAGAAAGCAAAGACCATTACGGCCGCACCTTGGCCCATGTCTACAGCGCCGATGGCGCCAACCTTGAAGCGCAGATGCTCGCTGAAGGGCTCGGTTTCCAGGTGGCGGTCGCGCCGAATGTCGATCTGGTCGACTGCCAGCAAGCGGCGGAACACAGCGCCCGTCAGGCCGGACTCGGGTTGTGGCGTCAATCCCCTGTGCTGAAAGCGGAGCAAATCAACACGTCCGGTTTCGCTGTGCTCAGCGGTCGTGTGAGCAAGGTTCAGCGCAATCGCGGTGGGGTTTGGATCGAGTTACAGGATTCAGTTGTACTGCGCGTTGCACCCAATTTGCTGGGGCAGTTCGATGTGGCGAATCTCGAGCGGCTGAAGGGCAGGCAGATCGAGGCCCGTGGCTGGGTGCTGGACCGTTCACGGCGTGGCGGACTGAAAGAAGGGCAGGCGCGCTGGCTTTTGCCATTGACCGACCCGGCAATGCTTCAGATGGAACAGTGATAAAAAATTGTAGACATTTATTCTGTCGATTGTGAACAGTCAATCCCTTGTGTTCCGCGGCTCTTGGTCCAAAGTCGTAGGACCGGGCGCTTGACAGGGGTGACCGGTCAGTCTTGTAGGGACTTTGCGACACGAGTATCCTCGGCGGTCCGTCTGTCCCACAGTAAAAAGCGGAATGCCCCTATGTCTGATTTGAAAACTGCCGCTCTCGAATATCATGCCCATCCTCGTCCAGGGAAGCTGAGCGTCGAGCTCACCAAAGCCACCGCTACCGCCCGCGACCTGTCGCTGGCCTACAGCCCCGGTGTAGCCGAACCAGTCCGCGAAATCGCCCGCGACCCTGAACTCGCCTACAAGTACACCGGCAAGGGCAATCTGGTTGCAGTCATTTCCGATGGCACCGCAATTCTCGGCCTGGGTAACCTCGGCCCATTGGCTTCCAAGCCAGTAATGGAAGGTAAAGGCGTGCTGTTCAAGCGCTTCGCCGGCATCGACGTATTCGACATCGAAGTCGACTCCGAAAGCCCGCAAGCCTTCATCGACACCGTCAAGCGCATCTCCATCACCTTCGGTGGCATCAACCTGGAAGACATCAAGGCACCTGAGTGCTTTGAGATCGAACGCGCTCTGATCGAGCAGTGCGACATTCCGGTATTCCACGATGACCAGCACGGCACCGCGATCGTGACTGCGGCCGGCATGATCAACGCCCTGGAAATCGCTGGCAAAACCCTCGCTGACGCCAAGATCGTCTGCCTGGGCGCCGGTGCTGCTGCCATCTCCTGCATGAAATTGCTGGTGAGCATGGGTGCCAACATCGAAAACATCTTCATGGTTGACCGTACCGGCGTGATCCACTCCGGCCGTGACGACCTGAACCAGTACAAGGCTGTTTTCGCTCACTCGACTGAAAAACGCACGCTGGCCGACGCCCTGAAAGGCGCGGACGTGTTCGTTGGCCTGTCCGGCCCGAACCTGCTGAGCGCTGAAGGCCTGAAATCCATGGCGGCCAACCCGATCGTGTTCGCGTGCTCGAACCCTGATCCGGAAATCGCCCCGGAACTGGCTCACGCCACCCGCGACGACGTGATCATGGCGACCGGCCGTTCGGACTACCCGAACCAGGTCAACAACGTGCTGGGCTTCCCGTTCATCTTCCGTGGTGCCCTGGACGTTCGCGCCAAGCGCATCAACGAAGAAATGAAAGTGGCTGCGGCCAACGCCCTGCGCGAACTGGCCAAGCTGCCGGTTCCTCAGGAAGTGTGCGACGCCTACGGCGGCATCAAACTGGAATTCGGTCGTGAGTACATCATTCCGAAACCAATGGATGCTCGTCTGATCACCGTGATCTCCGATGCCGTGGCCAAGGCTGCGATCGAGACCGGCGTAGCGACCCTGCCGTATCCGAAGAACTACCCGCTCAAAAGCGTGGATGACGTGTTCAACGGCTAAGTCGTTGTAGCGCTTCAACACAAAGCCCCGGCTCTTATTGAGTCGGGGCTTTTTTTCGTCTGCGGGTTTTGCAGCGGTAGTGATGGCCTCTTCGCGAGCAGGCTCGCTCCCACAGTGAATTTGGGTGTACTCGGGATTCATGTACACATCGGTCAAATGTGGGAGATTCTATGGTTGAGGGAAAGCCCTCAACTGGCTTTTGGCTGATATTCGCTTTGCCCTTTCAGCAAGGCGAATACCACCCGAGCAAGCTTGCGAGCCAGCATCACCAGCGCCTGAGTGGT
>NZ_JAHBDP010000145.1:0-16077 GCF_019956495.1 Pseudomonas sp. BF-B-26
GAGCGTGGCTTGCCCGCGATGAACGATGACGCGGTTTCCCTGTGAGACCGCGGCGCTTCCATCGCGGGCAAGCCACGCTCCCACAGGTTTTTGGGGATTGTCTATGCTTAGCTCTCACACATTGGTGACGAGGGGTTTATGGACGATCCAGCCGACAACAAGCCGCCCACTTTCTGGCAGATGCTGCACAGCGTCCTGGCGGCGGCGTTCGGGGTGCAGAGCGGGAAGAACCGGGCCCGAGACTTCACTCACGGCAAGCCCAGTCATTTCGTGATTCTGGGGATTTTGTTCACCGCGGTGTTTGCGTTGACGCTGTATGGCATCGTGCAGCTGGTGGTGCATCTGGCTGGGGTTTAGCGCATCAAGGTTTGCAGACTGAACGGATAGCGATACGACGTCGACCGGCCCTTGGCTGAAAGGCGGCGGAAGTTCACACCGTAATCCGGTGATTCACCCATGGCCAGCAAACGCCTGGCCTGTGCCTTGTCGATCAGTTGCAACAACGGGATTTGCCGGTCTCGGCCGCCGTAATGGCTGAGATCCACTCCCTGATCAAGATCATGCAACGCCACCAGTGCCCAGCCGCCCAACGTGAAGTGCCCGCCCAACAGCACGCTGATGCGTCCGTCAACTGTCGCCTGTAACGCCGCCGGCGAGGTATTGACCGCACTGAACAACGCATCCTTGCCGGGTATCCCGCCCGCCTCCGAATACGCCTGCATGGCGCCAAACGCCATTTCGTCATTGGCTGACCACACCAGCGAGACCTTCGGGTAACGCCGGAACAACAGTTTGGCTTGTTCATAGGCCCGTTCCCGGGTCCAGCCGCTGTAAACCAGTTGGCGCAAGCGCACTTCAGGGTGCTCGGCCAAGGCACGCATCATGCCTTGCTCGCGCAATTGCGCCGAAGGGGTGATCTTCAGGCCGGAAAACGCCAACAACTCGATGACCTGACCGGGCGCCACGGGCGGATGTTGGCGAATCAGTTCCTTGAGCATCAGGTAGCCACCCTCCTCGTCGTTGGGCACCAGGCTGCCCAGTCGATCAGAGCGATCCCCCAGCAGACTCTGCTGATTGGCCGTCAGCGAAGCGTTGACCATAAACAGCTTCACCCCGCTGCCTTCGGCCAGGCGAATGATCTGCGGAGCGACGTACTGTTCGTTGGCGAACATCAGATAGTCCGGACGATCAGGGCCTTGCAGCGCCTGACGAGCCTGCGCCAGCGTGAGCTCCGGCATGCGCCGGGAATAGAGAATTCGCAGATCAATGCCCAGATCCGTGGCTGCCGCCTGCATGAATTGCGAATAGCTGACCCAGAAGGCTTCGTCAGTCTGTCCAGGGCTGAGGAACAATACCGATTCCGCGCGCGCAACAGGGCCGTAAACCGCGCCAAGCATCAGCAGGAATGAGTAGAAAAACTTCAACATTGATCGTCCGAGCCCCCCGGCAATTCGCCGCGCATTATAGCCAGCGAAGTCCCGGAAAACGGCGCTTATTCCGGTTATTGTCCGACAATCGTCGGAATGAGGCCCGGACGGGGTCGGTTATTGATGACTGACCCAAAATACCGCGGTGCCCACGACCAGGATGATCAGGAACAGAATGGCCCAAGCATCGACCGTGCTATCGGGTTTTGACGTTTTGGTAGGGTTGCTCATTGCATCGCCTCTTGTCGGTTTTATCGGTGATTGCATAAAGACTCGAGCACAGTTAAGACGATGATTGCCCGCACCACAAATGTGGGTTTTACGTCATTGGATCTCATTAGTCGTTTTGGTTCTTTACATATACTCAAACATCACTTTTGCGCATAACTGCAAACTGGTATCTTGCCCCGGCTCCGTTGGGAGTGCGCGGCCGTGCGCGCAGAATTGCCGAGGCAGTATCGGAGACTTCCAAGCGAAAAACGCAACTGGATCCGACCGGCCCAAGCCTGAGAACAGGACTTATATGTACGTATATGACGAGTACGATCAGCGGATCATCGAGGACCGCGTCAAGCAGTTCCGTGATCAGACCCGACGCTATCTGGCAGGCGAGCTGAGCGAAGAAGAATTCCGCCCTCTGCGCCTGCAAAATGGCCTTTACATTCAGCGCTTCGCGCCGATGTTGCGGGTGGCGGTGCCTTACGGCCAACTGACTTCGCGCCAGACGCGAATGATGGCCAAGATTGCCCGTGACTACGACAAGGGCTACGCCCACATCAGCACCCGGCAGAACGTACAGTTCAACTGGCCGGCGCTGGAAGACATCCCGGACATCCTTGCCGAACTGGCGACCGTGCAAATGCACGCGATCCAGACCAGCGGCAACTGCTTGCGCAACGTCACCACCGACCAGTTCGCCGGTGTCGCTGCCGACGAGCTGATCGATCCGCGCCCGTGGTGCGAGATCGTCCGCCAATGGACCACGTTCCACCCTGAATTCGCTTACTTGCCGCGCAAGTTCAAGATCGCCATCAACGGTTCGACTTCCGACCGTGCGGCCATCGAAGTCCATGACATCGGCCTTGAGCCGGTGCACAACGCCGCTGGCGAGCTGGGCTTCCGTGTGCTGGTGGGTGGTGGTCTGGGCCGTACCCCGGTGGTGGGCGCGTTCATCAATGAATTCCTGCCGTGGCAAGACCTGTTGAGCTACCTCGACGCCATCCTGCGGGTCTACAACCGCTACGGCCGTCGTGACAACAAGTACAAGGCGCGGATCAAGATTCTGGTCAAGGCCTTGACCCCAGAAGTCTTCGCACAAAAAGTCGACGCAGAGATGGAGCACCTTCGCGGTGGCCAGACCACGTTGACCGACGCCGAAGTGCATCGTGTGGCCAAACACTTCGTCGACCCCGAGTACAAGGTTCTGGACAACCAGGCCCAGGCGTTGGCCGAACTCGACAAAGAACACCCGGGCTTCGCGCGCTGGCGCACCCGCAATACCCTGGCCCACAAAAAGCCGGGTTATGTCGCCGTGACCCTGTCCCTGAAGCCGACCGGTGTTGCACCGGGCGACATCACCGACAAGCAGCTCGATGCCGTTGCCGACCTGGCCGATCGTTACAGCTTCGGTCAACTGCGCACGTCCCACGAGCAGAACATCATTCTGGCCGACGTTGAACAAAGCCAGTTGTTCGCGATGTGGGGCGAGTTGCGTGAGCAGGGCTTCGCCACGCCGAACATCGGCTTGCTCACCGACATTATCTGCTGCCCGGGCGGCGACTTCTGCTCGCTGGCCAACGCCAAGTCGATCCCGATCGCCGAATCGATCCAGCGTCGCTTCGAAGACCTGGATTACCTGTTCGATATCGGCGAACTGGACCTGAACATCTCCGGCTGCATGAACGCCTGTGGTCACCACCACGTCGGCCACATCGGCATCCTCGGGGTGGACAAGAAAGGCGAAGAGTTCTACCAGGTGTCCCTGGGTGGCAGCGCAAGCCGCGACGCCAGCCTGGGTAAAATCCTCGGCCCGTCTTTCGCCCAGGAAGCCATGCCTGACGTGATCGAAAAGCTGATCGACGTGTACATCGAACAACGTACCGAAGACGAGCGTTTCATTGACACCTATCAGCGTATTGGCATCGACCTCTTCAAGGAGCGCGTCTATGCAGCGAATAATTAAGAACAACGAAGTCGTCGACGAAACCTGGCACTTGCTGCCCAAGGACTTCAACATCGACGAGATCAGCAACTGCGACGACTACATCGTCCCGTTGCAGCTCTGGCGCGAACACAGCCGTATGCTCAAGGCCCGCGATGGCGGCCTGGGCGTGTGGCTGGATGCCGATGAAGAAGCGGAAGAAATCGGTGACGACGTGGAAAATTTCCAGGTCATCGCCCTGAACTTTCCGGCCTTCACCGACGGTCGCAACTACTCCAACGCCCGCCTGCTGCGTGACCGTTATGGTTTCAAAGGCGAATTGCGGGCAATTGGCGATGTGCTGCGCGACCAGCTGTTCTACCTGCACCGCTGCGGTTTCGACGCCTTTGCGATCCGCGCCGATAAAGACCCGTACGAAGCCTTGGAAGGTCTCAAGGACTTCTCGGTGACCTATCAGGCTGCTACCGACGAACCGCTGCCGCTGTTCCGTCGCCGCTGATCGTTCAACCTTGAACCCCTTGGCAGGGGTTCAAGGCCTCCCTCCTTGTCAGTCACGACACGAACAAATCCGTTCAAAAACCTGCGCGTTGTTCCAATGCCCTGAACGCCACCCATGGGTTTTCAAGCCGGCCAAGCACTGCGCTCAATCGACTCAATACTTCGTCTGAAGCATCTGCCGCCTCCAAAAGCCGCCAGACTCGCGCCTGAAGCGACTGATAACTGACCTGAAAGTCGGCGGTGAGGCTCAGCCTGTCGATTGCGCTTAAAAACCGCGTACCGGAGGGTTTGCCCGCCAGCCTCTGCCAAAGGGCTTGTCGGGACTGTTGCAGCGGTTCATCGCAGTCCCGAAGCCACACAATCGGCTGTCCATAGTCAGCACCTGGTGCGCTCAGCCATAAATTGATTCCGGTTTGCTCACGATGACTGATCAGTCGGCGGAGCGTGTCCTCGTCTGTCAGTGGATTGCTCCAAAGCAGCAGACGATCCACCGAGACGGCCTGATTTATCACTGCGGGCGGAACCCGGGTGATCCGGTTATGACTCAAGTCCAAAGAGGTCATATAGGGCTCATCCCTGATGCCGATCGGGCACCGGGTAATCTGGGTGTCGCCGAGGTTCAGCCGACGCAAGTCATTCATCCCGAGCAACATGGGGGGCACGCCCAAGGGGTTTTCACTCAGGTCCAGCGATTGAAGCATGGCCATCCCGCTCAGCTGTGACGCCGTCTCTTCGGTGAAGACCAGGCCAGTAGCCTTGAGATTCAGCGACGTGAGATGAGTCAGGCTGAACATGGCCGTCGGCAGAACAGACTGCGCCTCACCCTCGAGGTCGAATTGGGTCAACTCGACACCCTCAAGATTCAAGGTCTGCAGATTCGGAAAACACTCGAGGAACCCATTCAAGGTTTCACGCTCGGTCACATGGAAGTGCGGCATCGACAACTCGACGACGTCGTGGAACCTGACGTTCATGATCGGCAATCGATGATAGTCCTCGCCCGCCATGTCGAGCTTGAACCCCACAAGCTGTTCGCCTGAATAGACGCGCTGATCTTGCGATGCCCGCTTTCGCCAGAGGGTGATCAGCTCGTCAGCCAGCTCGATCCTGGATTCACGCTCGTAGTACATGGCGCTCTGAACCAGGTTCTCGTTATGCACTTCAATCTGCTCTTCAGTCAGCCCCTGTGCCTCGTTGTCAGCTTCATTCAGGAAAGGAACGTCCATTTCCACAATGTCTTGCGCTACCTGATCGATCCAGCCGCTCAGGTCGATGTGCAATTGTTGAAACGCCTGCTTCAGCGCGTCGATATGAGCCTGGGCCCTGCCACCGGTACGCTGTAGGACTTCATCGGCCTCGGCATCCGAGAAGTCCGGATAAAGCTCCTTGAGCTGCAACCTCATCATCTCGTGCGTCAGCTCTTCGGCCTGAGGCGTACCGGGGAAGCCGCCGCCACGCAGCCCTTGCGCCTCGAAGGGCAGGCCGGAATCCATCCTGCCCAAACCAAGCACTAACTCGGATCGGGGCATTGCCCGCTCGCCGACTTTCAGCCGTAACTCGCGGGCCGGATCGAGCGTTAAAAGTTGCAGGGCCGAGCGCTCGTCTTCGGTCAAGACTTCAAGCACAGCCTCATAGAAGTCCGTTTGCACATCGCGACTCAGGTAACGACTCCCCACCTTGATCAACCGTCGAAGATGGGTGGCGTCAAACGCACCGCTACGGTCCAGAACGCGGCTTGCGACGGAACCGTCCTGGACTTCGATTCGAAGGTTTTTTGGCCATCCGGGCAGATTTTTGAGGGAATGCAGGGCCAGCGTGTCGGACTCCGGGTTGACCACCGAAGGAAGGTACACCCCCTCATACGCACGATTAAGCCGTACATGCTGTTGGTATTGCCGGGCCTTGCTGTCGAGACGATTGAACATCTGCCGGAGCTGGACCGCGTCAGAAGGGCTCTGGATATCCACGCCATAACGGTCGAGCATTTGCTCAATGGCGCTTTTGGGCAGGTCGGGGTATTGGCGTTGAAACAATCGGACCCCTGCATGTTCCGAGTGTTGAAGCGCTTCGTAACGGCTGTTGAACAGTTCGACTCGCTCGCCCTGTGCCACAGCGGCTTGCTCGAGTTCCTGATCGATCCTGAAACGGCTGATGGTATCGGCCAGCAAAGGCGTCGGCGGGCGCCCGGCCTGCATCAACCGCAGCATGTCGTCATCGACTGTACTGACCTTGGCGATCTGCGCCAGCATTTCATCGCTGAAAGACGCCACCGACGGGCCAATTCCGCGCAGAAGTTCCACGCGGGTCGGCGGCGCCAGGTTTGGTGATCCGGGAATCGGGGCAACGGCCTGATCCGGCGTCGGCCTGGCAGACTCGTCCTTCGGTGCTGCACCAGGTTCGCGCGCACTCTCGGCAAGGGCACCGGCCTCGGCCTCGGCAGCTTCACCCTTGAGTGCCGCGCCTGCGCCTGCCAGCGGCAGCGCATTAAGCAAGCCAAACACCGTGCGTGTCACACCCGCTGCTCGATCGCTCGATGTCGCACCGTTGACAACCTGATCAAGGCCATACCCGGCATCGATGATACCGGCCAGCACCAGCAACCCTTCACCACCGGGCACGAACAACGCCAAAGGACCGAAACGGTTGATCCACTCCACAACCGGTTCGACGAAGGCACTCAAGTTATCCCGGTTGACCTGCGCATCGTCACGAATGGTTTTGACACTGGCCAGGGATGCCTCCTTCATGGTCAGGACCAACTGGGCAAACGGATCGGTACCTGATGGCGAGTCATCGAAGCCGATGTATCGGGCAGGCTCCCAAAAACCGTCATCGTTGAAGAAGCCCGCCTCTTTGGTCAGCCGGTGTTCCCTCGGGTAGACCGCCATGCCGTCCAGCGCCGTCAACACACCGGCATGGAAAGTGCCGTCCTTGCGATCATCCTCGGCGAAGTGAGCGGCCAAGGCCTGTTTCGTATCGTCACGCCTGCCCTGCTCTACAACCCACTGGTGCAATTGCCCGGAATCCTCAAACGCATGCAGGGGCGACGAGTTGCCGGGGATGTACAACACAATCCTGCCGCCAGGTTCACGCAAACCCCAGATGTCTTTCGAGGTGTAGCGATAAAGCTTCAAGCGTCCCGTAGCGAGCATCGCGGGCACGCTGGTGGGTGCCTGTAATTGTTCGAATGTGAGCGTTGCCCATGCCTGATCCGACGGCAGCCCTGCCGCCTGCAGGGCCAGTGCGAGCCCTTCCGGGTCCAGACTGCTCTCACCCCGCTGCAATAAAGCGGCCATGACGAAGGCGGCTTTGACCGAGGTTTTCAGTGCGTGGGGGGCAGGTGCGACGATGATTTCGTCCGATGGCCAGGCTTGATCAAGATAGGCCTGATACAGATCCTTGAGAGCCAGCTCCCAGACCCACTTTTTGAAGTCCGCCGGTCGCACGGCGATCTGGTTGGCTGGCCCGAAGACTTGCCCGGCGTCTCGGCGATAGAGGCCTTCATAGCTGTCGTGGTTACCGTCGCCACTATCGGCAAACTCATCGACGTGTTCCACGATCTGTATGGATGGCCCAATGTCAGGCGGGGTATACAACCCAAACGCTGTTTCACCGAAGCGCCCGTCACCCACGGTTTGATAGTTGGAAATCAGCACCTGCACCAGCGACATGGCACTCGCCACCCGTCCCTGGTGGATGCCGTTCTGCGCGGGATGCCCCTTGTAGTCGTAATCGAGGGTCACCAGCTGTGCGGTGGCGGGATCAATATCATGACCCCACTTTTCTTTGATCAGGTGTTCGCCAAACTGACTGGGAGTTAGCGGCAGCGCAGCATCCATGGCGGACTTCAGCACTTGGCGCATGCCGGGAGAGGTCGGTACATCGTCGGCTTTTTTAGGGTGGTCGATCATGGTGCATTCCATTGCAAGCATTTCAGGAACACCAGCCTAACTGACCACGGATCAACCGGAAGCGGGAGCGATCGACACAGATCTCAGGAAAATTCTCAAACACCGTAAGGAAAATGGATGGACTTGAAACCCGCCCAAAAAAAAATGAAACCGGGGAAGAATCCACGGTTTCATTTTTTAACGATGATGCTTGTCGAGTATTACCAGAAGCGTTGCTGGGTCAACCGGCTCCACCAGCTTAGCAGCACACGATCGACCGAACCGCTGGCCGCCATGCCGATGCGCTCCTGCAGGCTTTTGCGTTCGGCATAGTGCAAATGGTACAGCTCGGACTTCTTCGCTCGTTCGGCAAGGTATTCATCGCTGGTCTTGAGTTCGTCCACCAGTTGCTTGTCCAGTGCAGCAATACCGAGCCAGATTTCGCCGGTGGCCACTTCGTCGATGGCCAGTTGCGGGCGATAGCGCGAAACGAAGTTCTTGAACAACTGGTGAGTGATGTCCAGGTCTTCCTGGAACTTCTCGCGGCCCTTCTCGGTGTTTTCGCCAAACACCGTCAGGGTGCGCTTGTACTCGCCCGCGGTCAGCACTTCGAAGTCGATGTCGTGCTTTTTCAGCAGGCGGTTGACGTTAGGCAACTGCGCCACGACACCGATCGAGCCAAGGATCGCGAACGGCGCGCTGATGATCTTCTCGCCGATGCAGGCCATCATGTAGCCGCCGCTGGCCGCGACCTTGTCAATGCACACGGTCAACGGCACACCGGCATCACGGATACGCGCCAGTTGCGAGGACGCCAGGCCGTAGCTATGAACCATGCCGCCGCCGCTTTCCAGACGCAGCACCACTTCATCCTTGGGCGTGGCGAGGGTCAGCAGCGCGGTGATTTCATGGCGCAGGCTTTCAGTGGCCGAGGCCTTGATGTCGCCGTCGAAATCGAGCACAAACACCCGTGGCTTGGCTTCGGTTTTCTTCTTTTGCTTTTTCTCGGATTTAGCTTCGACCTTGCGCAAGGCCTTGAGCTGGTCCTTGTCGAGCAAGGTTTGCTCCAGGCGTTCGCGCAGCCCTTTGTAGAAATCATTGAGTTTGCTGACTTGCAACTGGCCGACCGACTTGCGTCGACCTTTGCTGCGCAACGCCGCGAAACTGGCCAGGACCACCAGAATGGCGATCACCAGTGTCACGGTCTTAGCCAGAAAAACTGCGTACTCGGCAAAAAACTCCACAGGGACTCCTTTAATACGATGCGCTGCATGAACGCGCGCGGGATGCCTCCAGCATACCCATGCGCCGCCCCGGCGGCCAGCCGTGAAACCTCTGGCAACAGCCCTGTAACGGGCATTTCAAACAAGCGTATGTTTTTTCATTGACAGCTCACCGTCATCCTCATAACCTCGCCGAACCTTCAACGTACCGGGATGACGCGGACGTGGGCAGTATCTATTTGATTCGACATGGCCAGGCCTCCTTTGGTGCAGACGACTATGACGTCCTGTCGCCGACCGGTGTTCGCCAGGCAGAAGTCCTCGGCCAGCACCTCGCCGAGCTGGGCATCAGCTTCGATCGCTGCCTCTCGGGCGACCTGCGCCGCCAGCAGCACACGGCCAATAGCGCACTGCAACAGTTCGCTGCGGCAGGCCTGCCGGTTCCCGTCCTGGAAATCGATTCCGCTTTCAATGAGTTCGACGCCGACGCGGTGATCCGCGCGCTGTTGCCAGCCATGTTACCGGACGAACCCGAAGCGCTGCACATCCTGCGCAATGCCGCGCAAAACCGTGCCGAGTTCCAGCGAATCTTCGCCCTGATCATCGAACGCTGGCTCGCCGGCACCTATGACACACCGGGCCTGGAAAGCTGGCTGGGGTTTGTCGATCGGGTGCAAGCCGGTCTGCAGCGAATCCTCGAAAGCGCCGACAATTCCCAGAAAATCGCCGTGTTCACCTCCGGCGGCACTATCACGGCGCTGCTCCATCTCATTACGCAAATGCCGGCAAAGCAGGCGTTTGAACTGAACTGGCAAATCGTCAACACCTCGCTCAACCTGCTGAAGTTTCGCGGTCGCGAGGTGGCTCTGTCTTCTTTCAACAGTCATGCGCACTTGCAGCTGTTGAAGACCCCGGAACTCATCACGTTTCGCTGAGTCCGGACTGTTGTGACCCTGGCTGTATTCACCCAGCTCCAATTACCCAAGAAAGGATCGAACCATGACCTCCGTAGCTGATGCCGTACAAGCAATGAAAGCCAAGTTCAACCCAGCCGCTGCTGCCGGTCTGGACCTGGTATTCGGTTTCCGCATCGACGACACCAAAAACTTCTCGCTGATCGTCAAGGACAGCACCTGCGAGCTCCAGGAAGGCGAGAACCCGGACGCACAGGTGACTCTGGTGATGGACGGCGAAACCCTGGAAGGCATCGTCAGCGGCGAAACCGACGGCATGCAAGCCTTCATGGGCGGCAAACTGCGCGCCGAAGGCGACATGATGCTGGCCATGAAACTGTCCGAGCTGTTCCCGGCCTAAGCGCGCCGCTCCCGACCTTCGGGAGCACGCCTGGCTGCAAACGAATCCCGCCCCTCGAGGCGGGATTCGTCGTTTTTCGCCATCGGAAAACGGCCACCTGTGGATTTGCCGTCTATATTCTTTCTGGCCGCATGCGTCAGACATCGGCTGTTTGCCCTCGCTTTCTTTATCAAAAGCTTTTGCGCGGAGCACTGCCCATGAGCCCACCTGACGACCACGACGGATTTAACCGCCGCCGTGTACTGCAAGGCCTTTCGGCAGGCGCCGTCGGTGCCTGGATCAGCCCGCTAATCGCAGGGAGTAAAACCATGCCCGACGCCCCCGCCGACCTCATTCTGTACAACGGACGCCTGCACACCGTCGACCGCAAAAAACCTCAGGCCAGCGCCGTCGCGATCAAGGACGGACGCTTCGTGGTGGTCGGCAGCGATGCTCAAGCCATGGCCCTGCAAGGTCCCGGCACACAAATTATCGACCTGCACGGTCGCACGGTGATTCCCGGTCTCAACGACTCACACTTGCACCTGATCCGTGGTGGCCTCAACTACAACCTCGAACTGCGCTGGGAAGGCGTCCCTTCACTGGTCGACGCGCTGCGCATGCTCAAGGATCAGGCCGACCGCACACCCACGCCGCAATGGGTGCGGGTGGTCGGTGGCTGGACCGAGTTCCAGTTCGCCGAAAAACGCCTGCCGACGATTGATGAACTGAACAAGGCCGCGCCGGATACCCCGGTGTTCGTCCTGCACCTCTACGACCGCGCCCTGCTCAACCGCGCCGCGTTGAAGGTGGTCGGCTATACCCGCGATACGCCAAATCCGCCGGGTGGCGAAATCCAGCGCGATGCCAATGGCGACCCGACGGGCATGCTGATCGCCCGCCCCAACGCGATGATTCTCTACTCGACCCTGGCCAAGGGGCCGAAACTGCCGCTGGAATACCAGGTCAACTCCACCCGCCAATTCATGCGCGAACTCAATCGCCTCGGCGTCACCAGCGCCATCGATGCCGGCGGCGGTTATCAGAATTATCCGGACGACTATCAAGTCATCCAGCAACTGGCCAAAGACCAGCAACTCACGGTGCGCATTGCCTACAACCTGTTCACCCAGAAACCCAAGGAAGAGCTGACCGACTTCAAGAACTGGACCAGCACCTCCCACTACGGTCAGGGCGACGATTTTCTACGGCACAACGGTGCGGGGGAAATGCTGGTGTTCTCGGCGGCCGACTTCGAGGACTTTCTCGAACCCCGCCCCGACCTGCCGCAAACCATGGAGCAGGAGCTGGAACCGGTGGTCCGCCATCTGGTGGAGCAGCGCTGGCCGTTCCGTTTGCACGCCACGTACAACGAATCCATCAGCCGCATGCTCGACGTGTTCGAGAAGGTTAATCGCGACATTCCGTTCGACGGCTTGCCATGGTTCTTCGACCACGCCGAAACCATCACCCCGCAGAACATCGAACGGGTCAAAGCCTTGGGTGGCGGCATCGCGATCCAGGACCGCATGGCCTTCCAGGGCGAATACTTCGTCGACCGTTACGGCGCCAAGGCTGCCGAAGCCACGCCACCCATCACTCGCATGCTGGCCGAAGGCATTCCGGTCGGCGCCGGCACCGATGCCACGCGCGTCTCCAGTTACAACCCCTGGACTTCGCTGTACTGGCTGATCAGCGGTCGCACCGTCGGTGGTCTGGCGCTGTACCCGCAAGGCTTGAGCCGCGATACCGCGCTGGAACTCTTTACCCACGGCAGCGCCTGGTTTTCCTCCGAGCAAGGCAAAAAAGGCCAGATCAAGGTTGGGCAGCTGGCCGACTTGATTGCGTTGTCGGCGGACTATTTCCACATCGAGGATGAAGCGGTCAAATGGATCGAATCGGTACTGACCATCGTTGACGGTAAAATCGTCTACGGCAGTGTCGAGTTTGAAAAACTCGGGCCGCCTCCCGTCCCGGTGGTGCCTGAGTGGTCGCCCGTTGCCAAAGTACCCGGCCATTGGAAACCCCTGGCACCGCTGACGGCGCAGGTTCATCAATGTGTCGGGGCTTGCGCGGTGCATGCCCATAGCCACGAACGGGCACGGTTGTCCTCGGCGCCGGTCAGTGATTTCGCCGGTTTCTGGGGGGCCTTTGGTTGTTCGTGTTTCGCGTTTTGAACGAATAGCCAAGTGAAAGGGGAAACTGTGGCGAGGGAGCTTGCTCCCGTTCGGATGCGCAGCAGCCGTAAACTATCCGACGGGAGCGTATCTGGGAAATCGCGGCGACAGGTTTTGGGGCCGCTTCGCGCCCCAGCGGGAGCAAGCTCCCTCGCCACAGGTGAGCGGTGCTCTTACAATGGCGCACCTCCCGCACCGGCCGCCCCATGGACATTGATCTAGCCCGCACCTTTCTGGAAATCGTCCGTCACGGCAGCCTTGCCGCGGCGGCTGAAAAACTCCACGTTACCCAGACCGCGATCACTGCGCGGGTACAGAAACTCGAAAGCCAGCTAGGAAGTACGTTGTTCGTACGCAACCGCGCCGGTGCGCGCCTGACGCCGAATGGTGAAGCCTTCGTGGTCTACGCCAATCAACTGGTCGAAACCTGGGAAGCGGCGCGCCGGGATTTGCCGTTGCCCGAGGGTTATCGCGACGTATTGCACATCGGTGGCGAGGTCAGTCTGTGCAACCCGCTGATGCTCAGCTGGGCGGGCGCACTGCGCGAGAAGATTCCCAGCCACGCCCTGCGCATGGAAATCCGTGACGGTGAAAACCTGCTGCGCCAACTGGAACTGGGGGTTCTGGATGCGGCGCTGGTTTACCAGCCCGAGTATTGGCCACGCCTGCAAGTCGAACAGGTGCTGGAAGAAAAACTGGTCCTTATCCGCCTGGCCGCACGACCCGATCCCTACGTGTACATCGACTGGGGCCCGGACTTCCGCCGTCAGCACGATGCGGCCCTGCCGGAAAAAGCCAAAGCTGCGTTGAGCTTTAACCTCGGCCCACTGGGCTTGCAGTACATTCTGGAAAACGGCGGCAGTGGCTATTTCCGCACCCGGGTGGTCCAAAGTTATCTAGAAAGCGGTGTACTGGAGCAAGTGCCCAAAGCCCCCGAATTCAGCTACCCGACCTATCTGGTTTACTCCCGAGACCGCGACTCGGCGACCCTGCAACACGCCTTCGACCTGCTGCGCGAAGTGATCAAATCCGACGATGACTGGTCGCAACGCTGGAACCCGCTGACCTGAGCCCGGTTTGCACCGAAGCATGGCGGTTGCGTTCTCAAGGTTGGGCCAGCCAAAACGCCGGGATCGTCTAATCTGCTGGAGATAACAATAACGACAGGTGATTGCAGTGAGGCAGACCACCGAAGCATTCCGCGCCCGCTACCGCGCTGCTATTCATCCGCTCTACAACCCATGGCTGCACGGCGCTTTTGTGCTGCTGTTCGGGGTGCTGGCCATCGGCGGATTCTGGAGCACCGTACACCGGGTACAGCCACTGGAATGGCTGGCGGTGCCGTTGACGTTGTTGTTTTTCAACTTCGGCGTGTACAGGATCCATCGGCATTTGGGGCATCACAAAAAGAGCTTCGCACGACTGTTCTACGCCCGCCATGCCGGCGACCATCACAGCTTTTTCGCCCCCGGCCACATGAGCTACGACACGGCCCGGGACTGGCGGGTGATTCTGTTTCCAGCCTGGCTGATCGTGTTGCACACGGTCGTCATCACCCTGCCCGTCTGGTGGTTGCTTGAGCAGTTCGATGCCAACGTCGCCGGGTTGTTCGGCGGCTGCCTGGTCCTCGGCTACCTGACCTATGAAGTGTTCCATGCCTGCGAGCACCTGCCACCCGAGAACCCCGTCACACGGTTGCCGTGGATCCGCCAGATGCGCCGCCTGCATGAGCTGCATCACCGTCGTGAGCTGATGCAGGAACGCAATTTCAATATCGTTTTTCCGCTGATGGACTACCTGTTCGGCACCCTCTATTGGGAACCCGAGCCGATCGACCTGCACCCGACGAGAACGCCCATGACCTGCATGCAGCATCAGATCGACATTGCTGGAGACCCGATTGACGTGCTCGCCTATGCCAGCACCGTGACCCGTTGGCCTGAGTGGCATCCTTCGTCCCTCAAGGTCGATGGCCAGAGCGGTCCGCTGCATGCCGGGGGGCGGTTCGAGGAAGACATCAAGGCGGGCGGGCGTGAGGGACACTTGCACTGGGAGGTTAACGAATACCTGCCGGGACGCCGCTGGAGTGCCTGGGCCCATGACGATCACGGGTTGTCTTTGGTGGTGACTTACGAGTGCGAGGCCCAGGGCGATGGAACACGCTTTGTCCGCACCCTGGAGTATCGGTTCAGCGGCCTTGCGATGCGCATTGCCAATCGACTGCTGCTCAAGCGCCGCATCGATCGTGAGTCGGCAGCGTCGATGCTGGCATTGCGCGAAATGGCGCAAAAACAATGGGCCCCGGCAGGAGTCAGCGCGTGAGTCGCACCGTCAAGTTTCGCCATGTGGTGTTGCTGGTGGTCGTTGCCATCGGCGCCTTTCTGCTGCTGATGCCGACCAAGGTTCAACCGGTGGCCTGGACACCGTCACCCGCGCCCTCCCTCACCAGCGGCCTCTACGCCGACAATCAGCGCCTCAAAGGCATGGAGCGCGTCGGCGCCGCGGATATCGACGGCCCGGAAGCGTTGCTGCTGGAGGAAAACGTCCTCATCACGGGTTTGCATGACGGCCGATTGATCCGTACCAGCCTCGACGGCAAGGTCACCAGGATTCTGGCTGATACGGGCGGCAGACCCTTGGGCCTGGCCCGTCATCCCAACGGTCTGCTGGTGATTGCCGATGGGGTCAAGGGCTTGCTGTCACTGGATGCCCAGGGCCGGTTGATTCCATTGACCACGGCGGCCAACGGCGTGCCCTTCGGTTTCACCGACGACGTGGCGATCGACAAATCCGGGCACTACGCCTATTTCAGTGATGCCTCCAGCCGCTTTGGCTACGGCAGTGACGGCGACGCGATTATCGAGCACGGCGGCGATGGCCGCTTGCTGCGTTATGACTTCCAGACCGGCAAGACCGAGGTCCTGCTGGATAAGCTGGAATTCGCCAACGGCGTGACCCTGGGCCCAGACGATGCCTTTGTGTTGGTCAACGAAACGGGAGCCTATCGCATCAGTCGCTACTGGCTGAGCGGGCCGAAAGCCGGCACCCGTGATCTATTCATCGACAACTTGCCAGGGTTGCCGGACAACCTCGCGTTCAATGGCCGCGACCGCTTCTGGGTGGCGCTCTATGCACCGCGCAACGCATTGCTCGATGCCACCGCGCCGCATCCCTTCGTGCGCAAGATGATCGTGCGGGCCATGACTTTCCTGCCCAAACCGGTGGAGAAACGCGCCTTCGCGCTGGGCCTGGATCTGGACGGCAAAGTGATCGCCAACTTGCAGGACGGTAGCAGCGACAACTATTCGCCGATCACCACCGTTCGCGAGTATGGGGATTGGTTGTATTTCGGATCGTTGAAGGCCAGACACATGGCGCGGTTACCGTTGAGCACTGCGCTGCAAAAGT